>DATEDK010000033.1:0-4183 GCA_035281685.1 Kiloniellales bacterium
TCGTGCTGGCGGGCGCCGGCAAGGCCTTCTGCGCTGGGCACGATCTCAAGGAGATGCGGCAGAGGCCGGAGCAGGCCTACTACCACCAGCTCTTCGAGCTCTGCGCCGAGATGATGCAGACGATCGTGCGCATCCCGCAGCCGGTGATCGCGCGGGTGCACGGCATCGCCACGGCCGCCGGCTGCCAGCTGGTCGCGCAGTGCGACCTCGCGGTCGCCTCGACCGAGGCGCGCTTCGCCACCAGCGGCATCAACGTCGGCCTCTTCTGCTCGACGCCCGCCGTCGCGCTCTCGCGCAACGTGCCCCGCAAGCGCGCCTTCGAGATGCTGGTGACCGGCGACTTCATCGATGCGAAGACCGCAGCCGACTGGAGCCTGATCAATGCGGTCGTGGCGCCGGCAGAGCTCGACGCGGCCGTGGCGGCGCTGGCGAAGAAGATCGTCGACAAGTCGGCGGTCGCCGTCGCCGCCGGCAAGCGCCTGGTCTACACGCAGCTCGAGAAGGGGCTCAGCGGCGCCTATGCCGAGGCGGCGCACGTCATGGCCTGCAACATGATGGCCGAGGACGTGGCCGAAGGCATCGACGCCTTCTCGGCAAAGCGCCATCCGGTGTGGAAGCACCGTTAGCGGCTCGCGCTCTCTGAATTTTGCGCTTCTTGGCCGATCCTTCGACACGCCCTGCTGCGCAGGGCTGCTCAGCATGAGGTTGGTGGGTTTGTGGACAAACCAACGACCTCATCCTGAGCAGGCCGCGTAGCGGCCGTGTCGAAGGATCGGCCACAAGCGCCAATGGCTAACCGCGCTCTCTCCGGCCTCTGCGTCCTCGACTTCGGGCAGTACCTGGCCGGTCCCCTGACCGCGATGATGCTGGCCGACCAGGGCGCGGAGGTGATCCGCGTCGATCCGCCCGGCGGGCCGCGCTGGCAACATCCCGCGAATGCCACGCTGCAGCGGGGCAAGCAGGTTTTCACCCTCGACCTGAAGCAGGAGGCCGACCGGCACCGCGCCCGCGACCTGCTGCGCGCCGCCGACGTCCTGATCGAGAATTTCCGTCCGGGAGTCATGGGGCACCTCGGCCTCGGACCGGAGGACGCGCGGGCGATCAACCCCGGCCTCGTCTACTGCTCGCTGCCCGGATTTGCCGCGAACGATCCGCGCGCCGGCCTCGCCGCCTGGGAGGGCGTGGTCGGTGCCGCCGCCAACGCCTACCTGCCGCCGTGGAGCGGCCTGTCGCCCGATCCTGTCTACACCGCACTCCCCCTGCCCTCGGTCTACGCGAGCTTCCTCGCCGCCACCGCCATCGTGCTCGCGCTCTTTGCCCGCGGGCGCGACGGCCACGGCCGGCGCATCGAGGTGCCGCTGTTCCACGCCATGTTCCAGGCCTTCGGCGCCTACGCGATGAGCGGCGACAACGCGGGCGCGCCCGCCTTCTCCTCCGACATCTGGGGCGCCGGCTGCTACCGCTGCGCCGATGGCCGCTGGGTCATGTATGCCACGCACCGGCCGAAGTTCGTCGAAGCGCTGGTCGAGGCCGGGAACGTGCCGGAATGGCGCGCCTTGGGCCTGCTCGACCGCGAGCGCCTGCGTCAGGAGCCTTCGCTGCTGACCGAGCTGCGACGGCGCATCGCCGCCCTCTTCGCCACGCGCCCCGCCGCCGACTGGGAGCGGGAGCTGAACGCGCGCGGCGCGCCGCTGATCGTCGTGCGCTCCGCCGCGGAGTGGATGACGAGCGAGCATGCCCGGACCAGCCGGGCGGTCGTGCCGCTGGACGACCCGGAGCTGGGCCAAGGTTGGCAGCTCGGCTTCCCGGTCCAGCTGTCGGACACGCCGCCGGCGGCAGGCGCACACCGTGCGCTCTCCGATCGAGCGACCTTCGCATCGAAGCACCATGGCGGCGCAAGCCCGCCGCGGGCGCCGCTGGCCTCGCTGCTCGAAGGCATCAAGGTTCTGGACCTGACGCAGGTGCTGGCCGGCCCGACCGGCGCGCGCCTGCTGGCCGAGTTCGGCGCCGAGGTGGTGAAGGTGAACGATCCGGCGAGCCCGCCCGAGGGCTACCGCTACCACCTCGACGTCAACCGCGGGAAACGCACGCTGCTCCTCGACCTGCGCCAGCCGGCGGGCCGGGCCGCTTTCCTGCGCCTGGTGCAGGGCGCCGACATCGTGATGCAGAACTTCGCCAAGGGCGTGCCCGAGCGGCTCGGCATCGGCTACGCCGACCTCGCGCGGCACAAGCCCGATCTCATCTACGCAACGGTCAGCGCCTATGGCCAGCACGGTCCCTGGGGCGGCTGGCGCGGCTACGAGCCGCTGGGCCAGGCTATCGCGGGTCTCCAGCATCGCTTCGGCGGCGACGGTCCGCCGATGATGGAGCCGCTCGCGGTCAGCGACTACGGCACCGGCATCCTCGCCGCCTTCGCCGTGGCGCTGGCGCTCTACCATCGCCAGCGCGGCGGCGGAGGTCAGGCGGTCGAGGCTTCGCTCGCCTGGACCGCGAGCTACCTGCAGGCGCCGCTGCTGCAGCTCCATCCGGGCAAGCGCTGGGACGAGCCGCGCGGCCAGGCGGCGAAGGGCAGCGGCCCGCTGCAGCGCCTCTACCGCGCCGCCGACGGCTGGCTCTTCCTAGGCGCACGCGAGGCGCAGCTCGCCGCGATGGATGCGGTGGAAGGGCTGCGCGGCATCGCCGGCTTGCAAGGCGAAGCCTTGGAGCGAGCGCTGGAGGAACGCATCGCCACGGCGAGCGTCGGCGCGTGGATCGCACGGCTGACGCCGATCGACGTCGGCGTCTCGGGCCAGCCGACGATCGCGCAGCTGATGAGCGATCCCTACGTGCGCGCAGAGGGCCTATCGATCACCCGCACACACGAAGGCGTCGGCAGCGTGACCGGCATCGGTCCGTCCGTGCGGATGGAGCCCTCACCGCCGCAGCCGGGGAGGCCGGTGCGTCCCGCCGGCGCCGACGGCCGCGAGATCCTGCGCGAGGCCGGCTACGCGGAGAGCGAGATCGACGCGTTGGTCCGTCACGGTGTGGTGGGGAGCCTTTAGCCCCTCTCCCGTTTTAGCCCTTCTCCCGCTTTGGCGGGAGAAGGGTTGGGATGAGGGCGTTCGGTCGGTGCGGCTGTCGAGATCCGAACCGACCGAACGCCCTCACCCTGCCCTCTCCCGCGAAGCGGGAGAGGGTTCACAACCTCACTGCCCCAGCGGTGGCAGCTGGAGCTGGCAGACGTAGATCATCGTGTCGACGAACCACGCCGCGGCCGGCGCGTCGGGTGTCCACCGCGAGCTGGTCTCGGTGGCACCGGCTTCCAGGGCGGAGAGCAGCTGGTCACGGCCGAAGCCGTGCGTGCACTCGGCCAGCACCGGCAGGCGACTGTTGTCCGGCGCCAGGGCCGCGGCGAGATCCAGCATGTCGGCGAGGCCGGCGATGTAGACCATGCGCTGCTCCACGCTCAGCGCCTCGTAGGAAGCGATGGTGAACTTCGACTGGCCCGTCTCGGCGGCGAGCGGCAGAGGCAGGATCGTCAGGCCGAGCGCCAGGGCGGCAAGTCTGCGCTTCATCGGTCCCTCCTCATTGCCCAGGCGGCGGCAGCTGCAGCTGGCACACGTGGATCATCGTGGTGACGAACCACGACGCGGCCGGCGCGTTTTCCGACCACTTCATCTTGATGTGCGCGGCGCCCTCCTCGGCCGCCGAGCGCAGGTCGTCGCGGCCGTAGCCGTGCGTGCAGCCGGCGATCGGCGGAAGGTGCGTGTTGTCCGGCGCCATCGCGGCCGCGGCGTCCAGCATGTCGGAAAGGCCCGCGACGTAGAGCGTCCGATCCGCCTCGGAGAGCGCCTGGTACTGGCCGAGCGTGAACTCCGGATCGGCCGGCTCCTGCGCGGCGAGCGGCAAGGGCAACAGCACTAGGGCAAGGGCAGCGGCAAACCTGGCCTTCATCGTGGTCTCCCTGGCAAGGCGATGGCGCGTCATCTTACGCGGAGCAAGGCCTCATCTTGAAAGGGCGACCTCCGCGGCCCCACTTTTTTGCCATGCCGGACAGCGCCAAGACCGCGAAGCCTCAGCAGAATCTGCCGATTCCCCTGGGCGACATCGAGGCCGCCTGGCGGCGAGCAGTCCGGCGCTACGCGGCCGAACGGCGCGCCAGGGCGGCGGACTTCGCGCGCGAGACCTATGCCTGGCGCGGCTC
>DATEDK010000034.1:0-8584 GCA_035281685.1 Kiloniellales bacterium
ATGTCCCCTCGATCCGCGAATACTTCCATTTCTACGGCCTCGATTACGACAAGCTCGAAGCCGCCAAGCCGGATGCCATCATCATGCACCCGGGCCCGATGAACCGCGGCGTCGAGATCGACAGCGAGGTGGCCGACGACATCGGCCGCTCGGCCATCCGCGAGCAGGTGGAGATGGGTGTGGCCGTGCGCATGGCGGTGCTCGACACGCTGACCCGCCAGTCGCTGCGCCACAACGTCGCCAACTGACCCTGCCATGGCGACGAACCAGACGACGCAGCCGACGGCCTACACCAACGCGCGCCTGCTCGATCCGGCGAGCGGGCTCGACGCCAAGGGCGCCTTGCTGGTGGTCGAGGGCCGCATCGCCGATCTCGGGCCGCATCTCTTCCGGCAAGGCGTGCCGCAGGGGATCGCCGCCATCGACTGCGGCGGCCACTGCCTGGCGCCCGGCCTGATCGACCTGCGCGTCAACCTCTGCGAGCCGGGGCACGAGCACAAGGAGACGATCGAGACCGCGAGCCTCGCGGCGGCCGCCGGCGGGATCACCGCCATGGTGGCGCTGCCGAACAGCGATCCGGTGGTGGACGACGTCGCCGGTCTCGAGTTCGTCGCGCGCCGCGCGCGCGAGGTGAAGCTCGGCAAGATCTACAGCTACGGCACGATCACCCGCCGCTGCGAGGGCCGCGAGCTGACCGAGCTCGGCCTCCTCACCGAGTACGGCGCGGTCGGTTTCACCGACGGCCGCGCCATCGCCGACGCGCAGGTCATGCGCCGCGCGCTCTCCTACGCGCGCACCTTCCGCCAGGTGATCGTGCAGACGCCGCAGGAGCCGAGCCTCTCGACCGGCGTGATGAACTCGGGCGAGATGTCGACGCGCCTCGGCCTCGCCGGCCTTCCGCCCATGGCCGAGGCGATCGCGGTGGAGCGCGACCTGCGGCTGGTCGAGATGACCGGCGGGCGCTACCACGCCGCGCTGGTCTCGACCGCCGAGAGCCTGCGCGTGATCGGCGCGGCGAAGGAGCGCGGCCTGCCGGTCACCTGCGATACCGCTCCGCACTACTTCACGCTGAACGAGCTGGCGGTCGGCGACTACCGTACCTTCGCCAAGGTCTGGCCGCCGCTGCGCAGCGAAGCCGACCGGGCCGCGATCGCCCAGGGCCTGGCGGACGGCACGATCGACGCCATCGCCAGCGACCACAGCCCGCACGACCAGGACTCCAAGCGCCTGCCCTTTGCCCAGGCGGAGTTCGGCGTCATCGGCTTGGAGACCCTGCTGCCGCTGTCGCTGGCGCTCGTGCACAAGGGCGAGATGAAGCTGCTCGACCTGTTGGCGCATCTCACCTGCAAGCCGGCAGCGGTGCTGGGGCTGCCGGGCGGGCGGCTGCAGGTCGGCGCCGCGGCCGATCTCGTGCTCTTCGACCTCGAGGCGCCCGGCCGCGTCGATCCGACGAGCTTCCGCTCCAAGTCGAAGAACTCGCCCTTCGAGGAGCATCTCGTGCAGGGACGCGTGCTGCGCACCGTCGTCGACGGCCGCACCATCTACGAGGCGGAAGGCTGAGCGTCGCTCTGCTAGACTGCCGCCATGCCGGATCCGATCTCCTGGTCCTATTCCTGGCCCTACTTCCTGGGCGCCTTCTTGCTGGCCTACCTGCTGGGCTCGATCCCCTTCGGCCTCTTGCTGACGCGCGCCGCCGGCTTCGGCGACATCCGCGCCATCGGCTCGGGCAACATCGGCGCCACCAACGTGCTGCGCACCGGCAACAAGCTCCTGGCGCTGGCCGTGCTGCTGCTCGATGCCGGCAAAGGCGCGCTCGCCGTCCTGCTCGCCTGGTGGATCGGCGGCACGGAGGTGGCGCTGATCGCCGCGCTCGGCGCGGTGCTGGGCCACATGTTTCCGCCCTGGCTGGGCTTCAAGGGCGGCAAGGCGGTCGCCACCGCGCTCGGCACGCTTCTCGCGCTCTCGCCCTGGGTCGGCGTGCTGGTCTGCCTGACCTGGCTCGTGGTCGCCCTCGCCACGCGCTACTCGTCGCTGGCCGGGCTGCTCAGCCTGGCGCTGGCACCCTTCTACGCCTGGCTGCTGCCGCTCGGCTTCCGGCTGGAGGAGGTCTTCGAGCCGGGCTTCGGCAGCCTGCTCTTCCGCGGCGAGCCGAAGCTGATCCAGATCTCGGCGATCGTCGCCATCCTGGTCTGGATGAGGCACCACCAGAACATCCGCCGGCTGCTGCGCGGCGAGGAGCCGAAGATCGGCCGCCGGCGCGAGGCGGCCACCACGCCTGGCAGCAGCCGCTAGCCTGGAGTCAGCCGCAGCCTGACTCGGCTTTCGCCCTCGATGTCGACCAGGCTGTGCCGCTCGTTGCGGCTCAGCGTCACCCGCGTCGCCGTCTCCTTGATCGTGCCGAAGAACACGAGGTTGTCGCCCTCGACGCGATAGACGCCTTCGCCGTCGGCCTCGTCGCTGACCCTGAGCGTGCAGGAGCCGGTGGGGCGGCCCTCCTCGTCCTGCAGCGCATCGCCCAGCGCGAGCTGCAGCTCGATCTCGCGCTCCTTGCCCATCACCTGGATGATGCCTTGCAGCGCCAGAAGGCGCGGCTCAAGCGCCTCGATGCGGCCGGTCCCGGCGTTCAGCCAAAGCATCATCTTCACTTCGATGCCGACCTCGCGACCGGCGGCCAAATCCGGGTGCATGTAGTTGCGCAAGTCGACCATGCGGATGTGCTCTCGATTTTTCGGCTGCCTTCTATGGCACGGACAATCGCCTCGGCACAGCGGCCAGTCGTCGCTTGACGCTCCAGAACCGTCAGCGCAGTCTGCCACCAAATGGACGCAAATAACTCGAATACTCTACCTTTGGATGAGAAGCTGAACTGGCTGCGGCTGCTGCGCAGCGAGAACGTCGGCCCCGTCACCTTCCGCTATCTCATCGGACGCTTCGGCACCGCCGGTGCCGCGCTGGCTGCCTTGCCGGAGCTTGCGCAACGCAGCGGCCGGCGGCGGCTGCGAGTCGCCTCGCTGAGCGAGGCCGAGCGCGAGCTCGACGCCCTGCAGGCCGCCCGCGGCACGGCGCTCGCACTTTGCGAACCTGGCTACCCCATCGCTCTGGCCGCGATCGAAGACGCGCCGCCGCTCCTGTTCCTGCGCGGCCGACCAGAGCTGCTGATGGAGGATCGAGCGGTCGGCGTGGTCGGCGCCCGCAATGCCTCGGGCAACGGACGGCTGCTCGCCGAGCGTTTCGGCAGGGGCTTGGCGGCGGAGCACTTCACCGTCGTCTCCGGCCTTGCCCGCGGCATCGACACCGCCGCACACCAGGGCGCGCTCAGCGCCGGCTACGACCATGGCAGCACCATTGCGGTGATGGCTGGCGGCCTTGACGTGGTCTATCCGCCGGAGAACGAGGGCTTGGCGGACGAAATCGCCGGCAACGGCCTGCTGCTGAGCGAGATGGCGATCGGCACCGAGCCCCAGGCGAGACACTTCCCACGGCGCAACCGGCTGATCTCGGGCCTGTCGCAGGCGGTGCTCGTGGTCGAGGCGGCCGAGCGCTCGGGCTCGCTCATCACCGCGCGCATGGCGAACGACCAGGGCCGCCAGGTCCTGGCGGTTCCGGGATCGCCGCTCGACCCGCGCGCGCAGGGCTGCAACCGGCTGATCCGCGACGGGGCGCGCCTGGTGCAGAGTCTGGACGACATCCTGGAGGAACTCGGTGGCGGCGGCCCCCGCGGCTGCGCGCCGACCACGGCCAGCGCCCTTTTCGAAGCGCCTGAAATCGCAAGCGAAATCGACGACCGCGCGATCGCGCTGGTGCTCGAGTGCCTTTCTCCCAGCCCGCTTGCGGTTGACGAAGTGATCCGCCGATGCCAATTGTCACCGCCCCTTGTGCAGAATGTCCTGCTCGAATTGGAACTTGCCGGCCGCCTGGAGCGTCAGGCCGGCAACAGGGTCGCGCTGATCGCCTGAGGCGCCGCGCCCCAACGTCCTGAGGCGGTCCTGGGACAGCCCCCAACAGAGAGAGACCAGTGGCGGAAGAGAGCGTCGTCGTCGTCGAGTCCCCGGCGAAAGCCAAGACGATCAACAAGTACCTCGGCAAGAACTACCGGGTTCTCGCCTCCTTCGGCCACGTGCGCGATCTGCCGGCCAAGGACGGCTCGGTCGAGCCGGACCGCGGCTTCGCGATGACCTGGGACGTCGACGGCAAGGCCGAGAAGCGCCTGCGCGAGATCGCCGCCGCGGTGAAGAGCGCCGACAAGCTGATCCTCGCCACCGACCCCGACCGCGAGGGCGAGGCGATCTCCTGGCACATCTCCGAGGAGATGAAGCGCCGCCGGGCGCTGGGCGACCGCAAGGTCGAGCGCGTCGTCTTCAACGAGATCACCAAGGCCGCGGTCACCGAGGCCTTCCGCCATCCGCGCGCGCTGGACCAGGACCTGGTCGACGCCTACCTGGCGCGCCGCGCCCTCGACTATCTCGTCGGCTTCACGCTCTCGCCGCTGCTCTGGCGCAAGCTGCCGGGCAGCCGTTCGGCCGGGCGCGTGCAGTCCGTCGCGCTGCGCCTCGTCTGCGAGCGCGAAGCCGAGATCGAGGCCTTCCGCCCACAGGAGTACTGGACGGTCGAGGTCGAGCTGGAGACGCCGTCCGGCGCGCGCTTCACCGCGCGGCTGGTCGAGCTGCACGGCAAGAAGCTCGACAAGTTCGAGCTGGGCGACAAGGGCTCCGCCGATGCGGCCGCGCGCCTGCTCGAGGGCGCCGGCGCCTTCACGGTCGACGCCATCGAGCGCAAGCAGGTCAAGCGCAATCCCCTGCCGCCGCTCACCACCTCGACGCTGCAGCAGGAGGCCTCGCGGCGGCTGGGCTTCGGCGCCTCGCGCACCATGCGCATCGCGCAGAAGCTCTACGAGGGCGTCGACATCGAGGGCGAGACCGTCGGCCTCATCACTTACATGCGCACCGACGGCGTGCAGCTCGCCGAGGAGGCGATCCGCCAGGCGCGGCGCCTGATCCTGGACGACCACGGCGACCCCTACCTGCCGCCGGCGCCGCGCCACTACAAGACGCGCAGCAAGAACGCGCAGGAGGCACACGAGGCAATCCGGCCGACCGATCTCTACCGGCGGCCGGCTTCGCTCGCCCGCGTGCTCGACCGCGACGAGCTGGCGCTCTACGAGCTGATCTGGGTGCGCACGCTGGCCTCGCAGATGGCGAGCGCCGAGCTGGAGCAGGTCGGCGTCGACATCGGCGTCGATGGCGCCAAGGCGAAGCTGCGCGCCACCGGCTCGGTCGTCACCTTCGACGGCTTCCTCAAGCTCTACCAGGAGGTCCTCGACGATCCGGTCGTCGACGACGCGGAAAGCCGCCGCCTGCCCAAGCTCGCCGAACGCGAACGGCTGCAGCGCCAGCGCGTCATCCCCGAGCAGCACTTCACGCAACCGCCGCCGCGCTACAGCGAAGCCAGCTTGATCAAGAAGCTGGAGGAGCTCGGCATCGGCCGGCCCTCGACCTACACCTCGATCCTGCAGACCTTGCAGGACCGGCAGTACGTGCGCCTCGAGAAGCGGCGCTTCCTGCCGGAGGACCGCGGCCGCATCGTCACCGCCTTCCTCGCCGCCTTCTTCCCGCGCTACGTCGAATACGACTTCACCGCGCAGATGGAAGAGCAGCTGGACGACATCTCCGGCGGGCGCATCGACTACCAGCACGTGCTGGAAGATTTCTGGCGGGCCTTCAAGAAGGCGGTGGAGGAAGCGCAGGGCCTGCGCATCGCCGAGGTGATCGACACGCTCGACCAGGAGCTCGGACCGCACTTCTTCCCGGTGGATCCGAGCAATCCCGGCAAGGATCCCCGCCTCTGCCCGCTCTGCGGCAGGGGCCGCCTCGGTCTCAGGCTCGGCAAGTCCGGCGGCTTCATCGGCTGCTCGAACTATCCCGAGTGCCGCTTCACCCGGCCGCTCGCGCTGCCGGGCGAAGGCGACGCCGAAGGAGAGCTGGCGGCCGGGGCCAAGGTGCTGGGCACCGATCCCGAGAGCGGTCAGCCGGTCTCGCTGCGCAAGGGTCCCTATGGGACCTATGTGCAGCTCGGCGAAGGCAACGGCGACGAGAAGCCGAAGCGCTCCTCGCTGCCGAAGGGCGTCGACCCGGCCAACCTCTCCTTGGAGCGCGCGCTGCAGCTGCTCTCGCTGCCGCGCGAGGTTGGCCGCGATCCCGACACCGGCGAGACGATCCAGGCGGCGATCGGCCGCTTCGGGCCCTATCTTCGCGCCGGCAACGTCTTCGCCAATCTGAGAGGCGATGACGATCTCTTCACCATCGGTCTCAATCGCGCCGTCACGCTGATCGCCGAAGCCCGCGAGAAGCGGGCCGCCAACACCCGCGAGCTCGGCACCCATCCCAGGGGCGGCGAGGTGCTGGCGCGCAAGGGCCGCTTCGGCAACTACGTGCAGTGGGGCAAGGTGATGGCGAATCTGCCGCGCGGCACCAGCCTCGACGACGCCACGCTGGAGATGGCGCTCCCGCTCCTCGAGGCGAAGAAGCCGAGCAAGGGCAAGAAGGCCAAGGCCAAGCCTGCGTCGAACGGCGGGGCGGTCGAAGCGCCGGCGAGGAAGGCCACTGCGAAGAAGACGTCGGTGAGGAAGACTGCGGCGAAGAAGACTGCAGCGAAGCAGCCGAAGAAGCCGGCGAAGGCCTCGGCGAAAGCCAAGGACTCGTGACTCGCTCGCCGCGCTCCGGACGCAAGGGCGGCGGCAAGACCGAGGCGCCGCTGCCGACGCGCGAGGAACTGCTCGAATACCTGCGCCGGAGCGAGACCCCGCTGGGCAAGCGCGAGCTCGCCCGCGCCTTTCAGCTCAAGGGCGACCAGCGCATTCGGCTGAAGGAGATGCTGGCGGCACTGAAGGACGAGGGCCTGCTCGGCCAGCAGCGCGGCCGCAGGCTCGCGGCACAGGGCCGGCTGCCGAGCGTCGCCGTCGTCGAGGTCGTCGGTCTCGATGAGGACGGCGAGCTCCTGGCGCGACCGGTGGGCGCCCGCCCCAGCCATGAGGACGAAGACGAAGAGCGGATCGGCCCGCGCATCTTCCTGGCGCCCGACCGTCGCGGCAGGAGGCCGGTCGCGGGCGACCGCGTGCTGGCACGCCTGCGCCACGTCGAGGACGATCGCTACGAGGGCTTCGTCATCCGCCACCTCGGCAAGCCGGAGCGGCGCCTGGTCGGGGTCTTCGAGCGGCAGCGCCGCGGCGGCGTGGTTCGCCCGGCCAGCCGGCAGCTGAAGGAGAGCTACCGGATCGCGCCGGAGGACTCCGGCGGCGCGCAGGACGGCGAGCTCGTTCTGGCCGAGCCGAAGGAACACCACCCGCGTGCCGGCGTCGAACGCGAGGCGCGAGTCATCGACCGGTTGGGCGATGCGGCCAACCCCAAGGCGCTCAGCCTCATCTCCATCGCCGAGCACGGCCTGCCCGACATCTTCCCTGCTGTTGCGCTCGCCGAGGCCGAGGCCGCGCGCGCCGTCGGGCTCGGCAACCGCCTCGACCTGCGTTCGCTGCCGCTGGTCACCATCGACGGCGAGGACGCGCGCGACTTCGACGACGCCGTCTTCGCCGAGGCCGATCCCGATCCCGCCAATCCCGGCGGCTTCCGCCTGGTCGTCGCCATCGCCGACGTCGCGCACTACGTGGCGCCGGAGAGCGCGCTCGACCGCGAGGCGCGCAAGCGTGGCAACTCGGCCTACTTCCCCGACCGCGTGATTCCCATGCTGCCGGAGGCGCTGTCGAACGGCTGGTGCTCGCTGCGCCCCGGCGAGGACCGTCCTGTGCTGGCAGCTGAGCTCTGGATCGATGCGGACGGGCGGCTGAAGCGGCACCGCTTCCACCGCGCGCTGATGCGCTCGGCGGCGCGGCTCATCTACGAGCACGTGCAGGAGGCCTTCGACGGCCGGCCGAACCAGCGGACCGCACCGCTGCTCCAGCCCGCGATCCGGCCGCTCTATGCCGCCTTCGCCGCGCTGGAGCGGGCGCGAAAGGCGCGCGGCACGCTCGACCTCGACCTGCCGGAGCGCCGTGTGATCCTCGCCAGCGACGGCTCGGTCGAAGCCATCAAACCGCGCGAGCGGCTCGACAGCCACCGGCTGATCGAGGCCTTCATGATCACCGCCAACGTGGCCGCCGCCGAGGCGCTGGAAGCCAAGCGGGCGCCCTGCATGTACCGAGTCCACGAGCCGCCCGACCCGGTGAAGGTCGAGGCGCTGCGCGACGTGCTCGAGGGGCTCGACCTCTCCTTCCCGCGCGGCCAGGCGCTGAAGCCCGCGCTCTTCGCGCGGGTGCTGGAGCAGATCCGGGGCCAGGACGCGGCGCAGATGGTGAGCGACCTGATTCTTCGCGCGCAGAGCCAGGCCCGCTACGCTCCGGAGAATCTCGGCCACTTCGGCCTGGCGCTGACGCGCTACGCCCACTTCACCTCGCCGATCCGGCGCTATGCCGACCTGCTGGTGCACCGCTCGCTGATCGGTGCCTACCGGCTGGGCGAGGGGGCGCTGCCGGCCGAGCAGGCGGCGAAGCTCCCGGCCTGGGGCGAGGCGATCTCGGCGACCGAGCGGCGCGCTG
>DATEDK010000035.1:0-7084 GCA_035281685.1 Kiloniellales bacterium
ACGGGCGTCTATTACGCCGTGGGCGGCGCAATCTGCCGGCTGATGAACAAGGACCGCAAGACGCACAATATCCGCTGCTCGGTCGAATCGACCGGCGGCTCGACCTACAACGTGAACACCATCAAGGAAGGCGAGCTGGACTTCGGCATGGCGCAGTCCGACGTGCAGTACAACGCCTACCACGGCGAGGAGACCTTCAAGGACGGCGGCGCGCACACCGAGCTGCGCGCCGTCTTCTCGGTGCACCCCGAGCCCTTCACCGTGCTGGCGCATCCCGATGCCGGCGTCACCAAGTTCGAGGACTTCAAGGGCAAGCGCTTCAACGTCGGCAACCCGGGCTCGGGCACCCGCGCCTCGATGGACCGCCTGCTGGCGGCGATGGGCTGGACGCTGGCCGACTTCTCCCTCGCCTCCGAGCTGAAGGCCGACGAGCACGGACCGGCGCTCTGCGACGGCAAGATCGACGGCTTCTACTACGCCGTCGGCCATCCCTCGGCGAACATCCAGGATCCGACCACGACCTGCGCCGCCAAGCTGGTGCCGCTGACCGGGCCGGTGATCGACCAGCTGGTGGCCGACAACCCCTACTACGCCAAGGCGACGATTCCGGGCGGCATGTACAAGAACAATCCGGACGACATCGAAACCTACGGCGTGATGGCGACGCTGGTGACCTCGGCCAACACCTCGGAGGACGCGGTCTACCTGCTGGTGAAGGCGGTCTTCGAGAATTTCGACGAGTTCAAGTCGCTGCATCCGGCCTTCGCCCATCTCGACCCGCAAAAGATGATCACCGACGGCCTTTCCGCGCCGCTGCACCCCGGAGCGGAGAAGTACTACCGGGAGAAGGGCTGGCTGAACTGAACCCGACATCTCGCGCTTTCCGCCGGCAGGCTCCCCTGGGGCTCCCTGGGGAGGCTCGCCGGCGGGACGGCGGGACGGCATGACCAAGTCCGAGCAGCAGCAGGCAGAGGTCGACCTCCAGCAGCTGGTCGCCGAGGCCGACACCGGCGGCCGCCATCCGCCCGGCTTCGTGGGCGGCCTCTTGCTGGCGACGGCGGTCGCCTGGTCGCTGTTCCAGCTCTGGTACGCCTCGCCCTTGCCCTTCGTGTTCGGCTTCGGCGTGCTGAACGACACCGAGGCCCGCGCCATCCATCTCGGCTTCGGGCTGTTTCTTACGTTCCTCGCCTACCCCGCCTTCCGCTCATCCTCGCGCAGCCGCGTGCCGGCGATGGACTGGCTGCTGGCGGCGCTGGGCGCCTTCGCCGGCGCCTATCTCTTCCTCTTCTACGTCGCGCTCTCCGGGCGGCCGGGGCAGCCGACCACGCTCGATCTCGTCACCGGCAGCGTCGGCATCCTCCTGCTGCTCGAGGCGACGCGCCGCGCGCTGGGCCTGCCGATGGTCATCGTCGCCACGGTCTTCATCTTCTTCACCTTCGCCGGGCCCTGGATGCCTGAGGTGATCCAGCACAAGGGTGCCTCGCTGGCGAAGTTCCTGAACCACCAGTGGCTGACCACGGAGGGCGTGTTCGGGATCGCGCTCGGCGTCTCGACCAGCTTCGTCTTCCTCTTCGTGCTGTTCGGCACGCTTCTGGAAAAGGCCGGCGCGGGCAACTGGATGATGCAAATCTCCATCGCGCTCCTTGGTCATCTGCGGGGCGGGCCTGCCAAGGTGGCCGTGGTCTCCTCGGCCCTGAACGGCGTGGTCTCCGGCTCCTCGGTCTCCAACGTCGTCTCCGGCGGAATCTTCACCATCCCCTTGATGAAGCGCACCGGCCTCTCCGCCGTGAAGGCCGGCGCCATCGAGGCCTCCGCCTCGATCAATGGCCAGATCATGCCGCCGGTGATGGGCGCCGCGGCCTTTCTGATGGTCGAGTACGTCGGCATCCCCTATGCCGAGATCGTCAAGCACGCGGTGCTCCCGGCGGTCTTCTCCTATCTGGCGCTGCTCTACATGGTGCACCTCGAGGCGGTGAAGCTGGGGATGAAGCCCATCCCGCGCCGAATCGAGCCGGCCCGGCAGCGCCTGCTGCGCATCGGACTGGGCCTCTCCGGATCGATCGCGGTCGTCTGCCTGCTGTACTACGGGATCGTCGCCATCGAGGCTGCGTTCGGCGAGGCAGCGCCGCTGCTGCTCGCGCTGGTCGGCGGCGGGCTCTACATCGCCTCGCTCTGGTACGCCGCGCGCCATCCCGATCTCGCGCTCGACGACCCGGCGGCCCCGGTCGCGCAGCTGCCGCGCGCCTGGGAGGTGACGCGCACCGGCCTCGATTTCCTGATCCCGCTCGCGGTGCTGCTCTGGTGCCTGATGGTGAGCCAGCTCTCCCCGGGGCTCTCCGCTTTCTGGGCGACGGTGACGATCCTTTTCATCGTCGCAACCCGCAAGCCGCTGCTGGCCCTGTTCCGCAGGCAGGCGCTCCGCCCCGCGCTTGCCGCCGCCGGGGCCGATCTCGTCGACGGCCTGGCGCTGGGCGCGCGCAACATGATCGGCATTGCCGTGGCGACGGCCACCGCCGGCATCGTCGTCGGCACGGTGACGCTGACCGGTCTTGGCCTGATGATGACCGAGCTGGTCGAGTACATCTCGGGCGGCGACGTGATCGTCATGCTGCTGCTGATCGCCGCAATCAGCCTGGTGCTCGGCATGGGCATTCCCACCACCGCCAACTACATCCTGGTGGCAACGCTGATGGCGCCGGTGGTGGTCGAGCTCGGCGCCCAGGCAGGACTGGCCATCCCGCTGATCGCCGTCCACCTCTTCGTCTTCTATTTCGGCATCATGGCGGACATCACGCCGCCGGTCGGGCTGGCTGCCTTTGCCGCCTCGGCGATCTCCAAGGCCGATCCGATCGCCACGGGCTTTCAGGGCGCGTTCTACTCGTTGCGCACGGCGATCCTTCCCTTCGTCTTCATCTTCAACCCGGCGGTCCTGCTGATCGACATTGGCGGCTGGGTGGAGACGCTGTGGATCGCCGCCGTCGCGCTCGTCGCCATCCTGCTGTTCACGGCGGCATCGATGAACTGGTTCGTCACCAGGAGCCGCCTTTGGGAAAGCGCGGTGCTGCTGCTGGTCTGCTTCACGCTGTTCCGTCCGGACTGGTGGCAGAACCGCTTCTCGCCGCCTTACGAGGAGCGCCCGGCCAGCGAGTTCCTCGCCGCCGTCGAACAGGCTCCGGCCGGTGCCCGCATCAACTTCGTCGTCGCCGGGCTCGACCTCATGGGCGAGGACGTGCGCAAGACGGTCAACGTGCCGCTGGGCGCGCCCGGCGAGCCGCTGGAGCGCCTCAGCGCCATCGGCCTGACCGTGACGCCGGCGGGCGAGGAGCTGCTGATCACCGGCGTAGCCTTCGGCTCCTACGCCAAGCGCATCGGGCTCGAGGTCGGCTACAACGTCGTCGCCGTGCTGAAGAAGGCCGAGCAGATATCGAGCCTCATTCCCATCGGGGCCGGCCTGCTGGTGGCTGCGGGCATCGCGCTCCTGCAGAACGCGCGGCGGCGACGCGGCGCGCCGGCGCCAAGCGGCGTGGCGGGCGTCAGTTGACCTTGCGCCAGGCGGTGGCGCCGATGTCGGCCTCGATGCGCACCGGCACGATGCCTTCCTCGAGGTCGAGCATGAACTCGGCCTCGTCGGACTCGATGAAGGGCTTCTCCTGCAGCTCGGCCGAGATGCGGTCGAGATCGATGCAGAGGATCGCGGTGGCGCGCAGCGTGCCGCGCGTCTTGTCGGTCAGCCGGTCCCAGACATGGCCGCCGTTGCGCCGCGCGAAGGTGGCAAGCGCCTGATCCTTGCTGACCCCTTGCGGCAGCGGCCGGGCCACGGCAAGCGCGAAGAGCGCGCGGCAGAAGAGCCTGACCGGCATCGCCGCCTGTACGCCGGTCGCGGCGACCTGCAGGCCGCCCTTCGGCACCAGCCCGAAGCAGATGATCGGGGTGCCCTGGGCCTCCTCGCGCTGCCGTTCGGCCTCGCTCGCGTCCCAGCAAAGCAGGTTGCCGTGCCGCCAGTAGACGCTGTCGATCACCTCCGGGCCGGCCTTGCTGTGGTAGCCGACCTGGGCGACGCCGTAGGCATCGAGAATGCGATAGACCGTGGCGCGGTCGGCCGGGCAGCGCTCCACCGGTTCGTCGTTGTTGGCGACCTGATAGCCGTAGAGCTCAGGAAAGCGCCAGAAACGGTCGGATGACATGCCCCACCACCCTATCGACCACAGGCGAACGGCGGCCCCGGGTGGTCTTGGCCCTCGGGCGCCGGCACTGCACGTCCACTTAGGCTCGGGCCGTCCCGGCCTTCCATCCCGCACCCGCGCTATTGTGTTTCTGTCCAGGCGTCCCCTGAACGCCGCACGGCGGGTTCCCCATACCAAAGCGTGATTAAACCGTTTTGTCTGGTCGTTGCGCAAGTCTTCGCGCGGACCGATGGGAGAGCCTCTGCCCCTTTCCAGTCAAATTTCCGCCGCTTCTTCGACGTTCGGCCCGTGATAGCGTCGCCGTCTTGGGGGCTTCGCTGTGATTTTGCCGGAGGATCCATGACGATCGCGCTTGCCCGCCTGAGCCTGACGCTCCTGGCGGTGCCCTTGGCCCTGGCCGCCGGCGAAGCCGCGGCCGCCGAACTGACGCTGAAGCGGGTGCTGCTCTCCTCGGGCGGCGTCGGCTACTTCGAGTACGAGGCCACGGTCAGCGGCGACGAGGTGCTTAACCTGCCGGTCCGCCTCGACCAGGTGGACGACGTCATGAAGTCGCTGGTCGTCTATGACAGCAAGGGCGGCATCGGCGCCGTCAGCCTGCCGGGCCGCCAGCCCCTGGCCGAGGTCTTCCGCGACCTGCCTTTCGACGAGGACGCGCTATCGTCCGCGGCCGACCTCTTGAACGCGCTGCGCGGCGCCGAGGTGACGGTGACCGGTGCCCGCACACTCTCAGGCCGCATCCTCTCGGTGACGCAGGAGCAGGTGCAGCTGCCGAACGACGGCGGCCTGGTGACCCGCACCCGGGTCAGTCTGATGACGCCGCTCGGCGTCTCGCAGTTCCTGCTGGAGGACACCGACAGCCTGACCTTCACCGATCCCGCGCTGCAAGCGGCGGTGGAGAAGGCGCTGATGGCGATGTCCGAGCACGGCGCCAAGGACGAGCGCGTACTGCAGGTGACGACCCTGGGCCAGGGCGAGCGCCAGGTCGTCGTCGGCTACGTGGTCGAGACGCCGCTGTGGAAGACCAGCTACCGCCTGACGCTGGAGAGCGACCCGGCCGCCAAGCTAGCGGAACTGCAGGGCTGGGCGGTGCTGGAGAACATGAGTGGGGAGGACTGGAAGGAGATCGAGCTGACGCTGGTCTCCGGCAATCCGGTCACCTTCCGCCAGGCGCTCTACCAGAGCTACTACGTCGACCGGCCGGAGGTGCCGGTCGAGGTGATGGGCCGCGTGCTGCCGCCGGTGGACGAGGAGCAGGCGATGGCAGACGGCGCCACGGGCCGCGCCAAGGAGGACGACCAGGACGGCTACGCCGAGCGCTCGCTCGCCGAGGCGGCACCGGCCTCGCCCGCGCCGGAAGGCGGCTACTACGGCGGCGAGGCCGCGGGCAACGTCGCGCAGGACAGCGCGACGGTCACCGCCGCCGCCTCCAGCGAGGCGACGACGCAGGTGATCTTCACCTTCCCGACGCCGGTCACCGTCACCGCCGGGAACTCGCTGCTGGTGCCCTTCATCGCGCGCGACGTGCCGGCCGAGCGCCTCGCTTTCTGGCAGCCGAGCGTGCATCCGACGAATCCCCTGGCGGCCGTGGAGATCGAGAACGACGGCGAAAGCGGCCTGCCGCCCGGCGTGATCACGCTCTACGAGCGCGAGCCCGGCGGCGGCGTCTCCTTCGTCGGCGACGCGCGCCTCTCCGTCTTGCCGGCGGGCGAGAGCCGGCTCATTTCCTTCGCCGTCGACCAGAAGGTCTCGGTGCGCGAGGAGACCAAGTCCGACCGCGTCGTCACCCAGGTCTCGATCACCAAGGGCGTGATGACCCTGACCAGCCGCGAGACCTACCGCGTCGACTACGAGATCACCGGCGCGGCCAAGGAAGCGCGCGTCGTGCTGCTGCAGCATCCGCGCATGTACGGCTGGACCCTGGTCGACCCGGCGGAGGAGCAGATCGAGGTGACGCCGGACAGCTACCGCGCGCGTGTCGCGGTCGAGGCGGGCGGCGAGGCGGCTTTCAGCTTCGTCTTCGAGCAGCCGATCGCCGAGCAGGTCTTCCTCTCCGGCCTCGACGACTCCTCGCTCTACTACTACCTCGAGTCCGACTTCCTCTCGGCCGAGGCGAAGGAGCAGCTTGCGATCCTGGTCGACCTGCGCGCGACCTTGGCCGACAAGCGCCGCGAGCTGGCCGACCTCGAGGCCGAGATCAGCCAGATCATCGCCGACCAGAACCGCATCCGCGAGAACCTGAAGTCGGTGCCGGCGGAGAGCGACCTGCAGCACCGCTACCTGGAGACGCTGAACCAGCAGGAGGACGAGCTCGTCCGCCTGCGCCAGGAGAGCGTCGCCAAGCGCGCCGAGGTGAAGGAAGCCGAGGAGGCCGTGTCGGTCTTCGTCGGCCAGTTGACGCTGTAAGGCTGCGCGTAATCCCCTCTCCCATGCGGAGCATGGGGGAGGGCCAGGGAGGGGTGTCGACGCTCGAGCTGCTTCGTCGAGACCCCCTCCCCAACGCCTCCCCCACGCTGCGCGTGGGAGAGGGGCTAAGAGATCACAGCTTCGAGAAGCGCCAGTAGGCGAAGCCGGTGGCGGCGGCGAGCAGGATGGCCAGCACCAGGCTGGTGCCGGCAGCGCCGCCGAAGAGCGCGATCGCCAGCACGCCCAGCACGATGCAGCCGATCGCCGTCGCGAGCGCGAGCTGTGCCGCCTGCTGGAAGCGGGCCTTGCGGGAATGGAGGAGGGCCTGCAGCGCGCAGGCGCCGAGGCCGATGTCGGCGAAGGCGATGACGTAGCCCATGGCCACGCCGCCGCTGTTGACGAGGCCGATGAAGCCGAAGATCAGCAGCACGAGGGCGGCCACACCGCAGGCGATCTCGGCTTGCGACTTGGGGTTCGCCGGATCGAGCGTGCCGGCG
>DATEDK010000036.1:0-3300 GCA_035281685.1 Kiloniellales bacterium
GCGCGCCATCTCGTTGATGAGCGAGCGCACTTCGTGTTTCTGGTTCGGATCGAGACCGTCCGTCGGCTCGTCCAGGATCAGCACCGGCGGGTCGTGGATCAGCGCCTGCGCCAGCCCGACACGTCGCTTGAAGCCCTTGGAAAGCGCGTCGATCGGGCGATGCCAGACCTCCGCCAGCCCGAGGCGCTCGATCAGGACGTCGCGCCGATGACGCCAGGTGCGCCCGCGGATGCCGCGCATCCGGGCGACGAAACGCAGCAGCCCGGCGGGCGTCATCTCGCCGTAGAGCGGCGAGCCTTCCGGCAGATAGCCGAGCTGGCGGCGCGCGGCCAGGGGAGAGCGGATGACGTCCTCGCCGGCGATGCGCGCCGTGCCCGAGGTCGGCGGCAGGTAACCGGTGGCCATCCGCATGGTGGTGGTCTTGCCGGCCCCGTTCGGGCCGAGAAAACCCAGCACCTCACCCGGCTGCAGCGAGAAGCTGACGGCGTCGACCGCGAGGAGCCGGCCGAAGCGCTTGGTCAGGCCTTCGATCTGGATCAGATCCGCCACGGGAGCCGCCGACCCTACTGTCCCAAGGACGCCCCAGCGATCGGGCGGCGGGTTATAGACCTGCCGCCGAGCCCTTGGGAAGTGGCCCGCAGCCCACCGGCGGGCGCCGCTCGCTATCCGCCGCGGCGGCCTTGTTATATGCTGCGTCCAACGTCGCGTTTGAGGGGGACGGGGCTGAGCAAGATCGCTTGGGGTAACCTGTGAGCTTGGCCGGCCTGAGTGAGGGAACTGCGGCGGCAGAGCCGCGACTGGAGTTGTCGCGCGATGGCGACCGCTTGGTGCTGGTCGCCAGCGGCGACTGGCGCACGCGCCGTCTGCAGGTCCTCGAGCGCCGGCTGAAGAACCTCAAGCTCGGCAGGGAACGCCGCGCGCTGATCGACCTCAGCGGCATCGAGCACCTGGACACGGCCGGCGCCTGGCTTCTGGAGCGCACCCGGCGCGCCCTGGAGGCGGCCGGCTACGAGGTCGAGACGAGCGGGCTCGCCGCCGAGCACGAGCGCCTGCTGCAGACCGTGATCGAGCACGAGCGCGAGACCGCGCCGCCGCGCCGGCGGCCGCGATTGCTCGTCGAGTTCGTCAACAACATCGGCCGCGCCGTCTTCGATCTGGGGAGCGGCGGTAAGGCGCTGGTGAACTTCCTCGGCATCACCGTCATCGTGCTGGCGCGCTCCGCCTTGCAGCCCTGGCGCATCCGCTGGCGCGCGGTGGTCGCGCACATGCAGAGCTCCGGCGTCAGCGCGCTGCCGATCGTGGGCCTCGTCTCATTCCTGATCGGCATCGTGCTGGCCTACCAGGGGGCCGAGCAGCTGAGGCGCTTCGGCGCGCAGGTGTTCACCGTCGACATCGTCGGCATCGGCGTGCTGCGCGAGATGGCCATTCTCTTGACCGCGATCATCGTCGCCGGCCGCTCGGGGAGCGCCTACACCGCCCAGATCGGCGCCATGCAGGTGAACGAGGAGATCGACGCGCTGAAGACGCTCGGGCTCGATCCGATGGAGATCCTGGTCATGCCGCGGCTGATCGGGCTCATCCTGGTGCTGCCGCTGCTGGCGTTCTACGCCGACGTCATGGGTCTCCTCGGCGGGGCCGTCCTGACCATGCTGGTGCTCGACCTCTCGATCTCGCAGTTCGTCGTGCAGCTGCGCGGCGCGGTCGATGTCTGGGACCTCGGCGTGGGACTGATCAAGGCGCCGCTTTTCGCCTTCATCATCGCCATGGTCGGCTGTTTCGAGGGCTTCCGCGTCGAGCGCAGCGCGGAATCCGTCGGCCAGGCCACGACCCGCTCGGTGGTTGAAGGCGTTTTCCTGGTGATCGTGCTGGACGCGATGCTGTCGGTCTTCTTCCAGGTCATCGGGGTCTGAGCCATGGCGGCGGCGCGGACCGAAATGCGGAGCGCGACCCGGGCGGAAGGGGACATCGTCATCGAGGTGACCGACCTCGTCACGCGCTTCGGCAAGCAGACGATCCACGATCACCTGTCGTTCTCCGTGCGGCGCGGCGAGGTGATCGGCGTGGTCGGCGGGTCCGGCTCCGGCAAGTCGGTGCTGATGCGCACGATCATCGGGCTCAACAGGCCGAAGGCGGGACGCATCGAGGTCTTCGGCGTCGATGTCGCGAAGCTCTCGGAGGCCGGCCGGCGCAAGCTGCAGCGGCGCTGGGGCGTGCTGTTCCAGGAGGGCGCGCTCTTCACCTCGCTGACGGTCGGCGAGAACGTCGAGGTGCCGCTGCGCGAGCACACCAGACTGCCGGCCGAAGCCCGCCAGGAACTGGTCGCTCTCAAGCTGGCACTGGTCGGCCTGCCCGAGGACGCGACCTACAAGTACCCCTCGGAGATCTCCGGCGGCATGAAGAAGCGTGCCGGTCTCGCGCGCGCGCTGGCGCTCGATGCCGAGATCCTGTTCCTCGACGAGCCGACCGCCGGCCTCGACCCGATCAGCGCCAACCGCTTCGATGAGCTCATCAAAACCTTGCAGGCATCCTTGGGCTTGACGGTGGTTCTGGTCACCCACGATCTGGACACCTTGCACGGCATCTGCGACAGGGTGGCGGCGCTGGTCGACAAGAGGATCCTGGTAGGCACCATCGAGGAGTTGATGCGGATCGACGATCCCTGGCTGCAGGACTACTTCCTGGGCCCGCGCGGGCGGGCCGCGCAGTCGGCAGCCGATCGCCGGCCGGCGGTGGCGGGCTAGGCCATGGAAACCCGCGCCAGCTACCTGTTGGTGGGCGGTTTCGTGCTGCTGCTGGCGGTCGGCACGCTGGGGTTCATCATTTGGCTGATCGGTGCCGAGAACGGCGGCGCGCGCGTGCGCTACGACGTCATCTACGAGGGCTCGGTCACCGGGCTGCGCGAAGGCAGTCCGGTACGCATGAACGGTGTCAAGGTCGGCGACATCGTCATGGTCGGCCTCGACCAGGAGGATCCCAGCAAGGTGCGCATCGGCCTGGAGGTCGTCCAGGGAACGCCGGTCAAGGCCGACACGCGCGCCAGCCTCGAGCTCGAAGGCCTGACGGGAGGGCGCTACCTGCAGCTGACCGGCGGCGCGCCCGGTGCTGGTCCGCTGCCGCCGACGCCGGGCGAGCCCTACCCGCTGATTCCCGCCGACCCCTCGTCGATCGAGCAGCTGCTGAGCGGCGCGCCGGACCTGATCGCGAACCTCAACGAGCTGGTACGCCGCGGGACCGTGCTGCTGTCGGATCGCAACATCGACAACATCTCGCGGTCCTTCGAGGACCTGTCGAAGGTGACCG
>DATEDK010000037.1:0-5244 GCA_035281685.1 Kiloniellales bacterium
CCGCATGATGTCGCGCGCTTCGGCGGCGAGAAAGCGCATGCCCTGGTCGCGCAGCACCGCCAGCGAGGCCAGGTGGATCGCCTCGATCTGATCGGCCGAGTAGACCTCGATCGGGCGGAAGGGGTTCTCCACCAGCCGCCAGGGCAGCTGACGCACCGCGACCTTGCGATCGCTCCGCCCCGCCCGTCCAGCTCTGGCGCGCGCCGGCACCTGCATCAACGTTCGCCCCGGTTTCTGTAGAGCTCGAATTTGCCGCGCAGCCTGACGCCCCAGTCGCGGATCGGGCGTGGCGGCAAGCGCGAAGGCTGGCCCAGCGCCAGCATGTCGGCGATCAGCGGGTTGTCTTCGCCAAGGGCGAGTTCGGCGGCGAGCATCCCCGACGCCGTTCCCCTGGCAACGCCGATGCCGTTCTGGCAAACGGCCGCCCAGAGATTGCCGGCGATCTGTCCGAAGCCCGGCGCGCGGTTGCCGGAGAGGCAGATGAAGCCGGTCCAGCTGTGCTCGAAGCCGAGCTCCGGCAGCATGGGGAAGCGCGCGCGCAGCGAGCGCAGATGGCTGCCGTCGCGCACGCGCTGCAACTCCTCCGTCGTCATGCGCAGCCCTGGCCGGTACTCGATGTACTGGCGGATCAGCAGGCGGTGGTCCTGGGTGTAGCGCAACGTCGTGCCCGCGTAGGAGCTCGCCGGCGTGACGCCCCAGTCGCCGACGCCGCCGAGCGCGGCGCGCTCGCTCTCGCGCAGCGGCCGCGTCAGGCTCGCCATCATGGCAAAGCCCAGCAGGCGGTCGCGGAAGACGTTGAACTGGCCGGCGTAGGTGTTGGTGGCGACGATCGCCCGCGGCGCGAAGGCCGAGCCCTCGGGCGTGTGTACGCGCACGCCGTTCGCCGGATCGAAGTCGACAACCGGCGAGCGCTCGCAGAGCGTGACGTTGCGCGGCAGCGTATCGGCGAGCCCGCGGCAGAGGGCGGCCGGATTCAGCAGCACGGTGCCCGGCGTATGCACGGCCGCCTCGAAATAGCCGGTGCCAAGCTCGCCGCGGCAGGCTTCGCGGTCGAGCCAGCGATAGGGCTCGCCCAGCCCTTCCAACATGGCGCACAGGGGCTGCAGCGACGCCCGCACGCCCCGCGACTTGACCGCGGCGTGATACTTGCCCCGGCGGCTCCAGTTGCAAGCGATGCCACCGCCCTGCACCGCCTTCTCCAGGTAGGCAACGCCGGCGCGTGCGATGCGCAGCTGGCGCGCAGCGGCCGGACGCTCGCTCAGGTGGGCGCCGACGCCGTGGGGAATGTCGATGGCGAAGCCGGAATTGCGTCCCGAGGTGCCCTCGCCCGCCGCCTGCGCCTCCAGCAGCAGAACCTCCTGCGAGGGTCGCAGCTCCGCCAGGCGCCGCGCAGCCGCCAGCCCGGCGAAGCCGGCACCCAGCACCAGCCAATCGGCGCGTCGCTCGCCTTTGAGCGGCGGCTTGTCCGGCCGGTGCGGCAGGATGTTGAGCCAGCCGTTGCCCCGGTCGTCCTTCGGCAGCAGGCGGATCGCGGTCATTGCTCGCGCTTCGACAGGTCCAGGCGCCCTCCGCCCAGCTCCGTCCAGCCTCGGTGGGTTTTCACGCCAAGTCAAGACACCAGTGTCTGGACGCCGCTCGCCGCAGCGCCGATACTGCAGCGATGGCCAAAGCAGCCAAGACCGCCGCCAAGAGCCGTGCCCCGGCAGCCTTCCTGTCGCGCGAGGACTGGCTGCGGGCTGCCGTGCAGCTGCTGATCCAGGAGGGGGTCGACCAGGTGAAGGTGCAGCGCCTGGGCAAGGTCCTGAAGACCAGCCGCGGCTCCTTCTACTGGCACTACCGCAACCGCGCCGACTTGCTGGACGCCGTTCTGCGCCACTGGGAGGAGAGCAACACCGAGCGGTTGATCGCGGCCCTGGGTTCGTCCGATCGACCGCTGGAAGAGCGCATTCTCTCGCTCTTCCGGCTCTGGGTGGAGTTCCACCCGCTCTATCCGCGCTTCGACAACGCGATCCGCGCCTGGGCGGCGAAGTCGGCCAAAGTGCGCCAGGTGCAACGCGCGGCCGACGAACGACGCCGGCAGGCCATCGAGCAGATCTTCCTCGACGCCGGCTACCCGCCGGCCGAGGCGGTCGTGCGGGGCGACATCCTCTACTTCACCCAGGTCGGCTACTTCCTGCTCGATTTGGAGGAGAGCGAGGCCGAGCGCCTCAACAAGCTCGAACCCTACTATCTCGCCTTCACCGGCCAGCCGCTGAGCCGCCAGGCGCTGCAGCGCTTCCGGCAGGTCCGCGGCCTCGCCTGAGCAGCCCGGCAGAGATGGCCGGGCGAACTTGCGGACCCCGGCGGACGTTGGGACCAGTCATGGCGCCCGCGGCTTCCCACCCTGGTAAGTTCGCGACGGCCCTGCAATCGTTGCGGCCTGATGCGCCGGAGTCATTGCGATGACCTGGGAGAATTCCTGGATCTGGTACCTGGCGATCATGTCGGGAATCCTGGTCTGGGGTTGGTCGATCCTGCAGATCCTGACCACCCGCTACTCGCCGGCGGGCACCAGCGCGTGGCTCCTGCTGATCGTGCTGATGCCCTTCGCCGGCGTGCCGCTCTACGCGGTCTTCGGCGGCCGCAAGGTGCGCAAGGTGATGCGGCGCAAGCACCGCATTCACCTGCGCCGCAGCACCGTGGTCGACGTCAACTACACCGGCAACATCGACCGGCTCCTGCGCGGCCTGGGCGTGCCCGGCGCCACCTGCGGCAACGTCTTCACCCTGCTGCCGGACAGCGTCGCCAGCCGGCGCGGCCTGGAGACCCTGATCGCCGGTGCCGAGCACTCGATCGACCTCGTCACCTACGTCTTCAAGAACGACCGCACCGGACGCGCGGTGGTCGAGCTCTTGGCGCGCAAGGCCGCAGCGGGCGTGAAGGTTCGCCTGCTCTACGACTCGATCGGGTCGCTCGCGACCAGCGAGAAGCTGTTCCATCCGCTGCGTGAGGCGGGCGGCGAGGTGGAGGCCTTCATGCCGACGCGCTGGTGGCCCTTCCGCTCGCGCACCAACCTGCGCAACCACCGCAAGCTCGTGGTCGCCGACGGCAAGCGCGTCTGGGGCGGCGGCATGAACATCGGCGACGAATACCTCGGGGCCGACGCCAACAGCTGGACCGACCTCTCCTTCCTCCTGGAAGGTCCGGCCGTGCAGCCGCTGGCCGAGCTCTTCAACATGGACTGGAGCTTCGCCACCGAGCGCGAGCCGCCGCCGCCGCCGGCCCCGGTGCCCGCGATCTTCAACGGCGACGAGGGCATCGTGCAGACCGTGCCCTCCGGTCCCGACGTCGAGCACGACCCGCTCTATGCCGCCTTGCTCGGCATCGCCTTCGAGGCGCGTGAACGGCTCTGGATCGCCACGCCCTACTTCGTGCCGAACGACTCGCTGAACGAGGCGCTCTGCTTCGCGGCGCTGCGCGGCGTCGACGTGCGCATCATCGTGCCGCAGCGCTCCAACCACCGCATGCCGGATCTCGCGCGCGGCCCCTTCCTGCGCGACCTGCAGAAGGCCGGCGGCAAGATCCATCTGCTGCCCGGCATGATGCACGGCAAGCTGCTGGTGATGGACGACCGCCTGGCGCTGCACGGCTCCGCCAACGTCGACTGGCGCTCGCTCTTCCTGAACTTCGAGCTCGGCACGATCTGCTACAGCCGTTCCGAGGTCGACATCGCGCGCAAGTGGATCGAGACCCTGCTGCAGAACCGCCAGCCGCGCACCGCGGCGCCGACGCTCGGCACGCAGCTCACCGAGGGCGTCATGCGCCTCGTGGCACCGCTGCTCTAGGTCGCGCGATGCCGGACCATCCCCGCCTCACTCTCCTCACCTGGAACGTGCACTCCTGCATCGGCACGGACCGGCGGTTCGACCCGCAGCGCGTCGTGCATTTCCTGAAGCGGGTCCACGCGGACATCGTGGCGATCCAGGAGCTGGGCTGGCACCACCGCGGCAAGGTGGGCTTCGACCAGTTCGAGTACCTCTCGCGCGAGACCGGCTACCACGTGCACGAGGCCCTGACGAAGAAGCACGACCGCGCGCACTACGGCAATGCGATCCTGACCCGCCTGCCGCTCCTGAAGAAGAGCGAGCACGACCTGCGCCTGCCCTACCGCATTCCGCGCGCGGCGCTGGAGGCGACCTTCGAGGTCGAGGGCCGGCCGCTGCGCGTCATCAACATGCACCTGGGGCTCGACCCCTGGGAGCGGCGCGACCAGGTGAGCCGCCTCGTGCCCATGCTGGACGCGGTGCCCGGCCAACCGACGATCCTGATGGGCGACACCAACGAGTGGCGTTCCGAGGGCACGGCACTCGAGGAGCTGCAGCGCCGCCTGCCGCGGCTGGCCGCACCCCCCTCCTTCCACACCCGCCTGCCGCGGCTGCGCTACGACCGCATCTACCTCTCGCGCGAGATCGTGCTGGAGGACTTCGACGCCGTCAGGGTGCACGAGGCGCGCCTCGCCTCCGACCACCTGCCGGTCATCGCCCGCATCCGCCTGCCGTGGAAGGCGGAGGCGGCGAAGCCAGCAGAAGCGGAGCCGGCGAAGGGCGAAGGCTAGGGCGCCAGGGGCAGCAGGCGCTCGGCCTCGGCCAGCTCCTCAGGGCTGTTCGCGTTGAAGAAGGGATCGACCGGGCGGTCCGGCCAGTCGACCAGCGCGAGGCGATAGCGCTGCTCGAAGGCGTCGACCTTCGACAACTTCTCCTCGACCAGCGCCCGGCGCAGCGCCGGGGCCAGCGAGACGGGCCAGAGCGCGATCACCGGGTTGCGGTTGCCGGCCGAGCTGACCGAGACGATCTCGGCGCCGGCCTGCGCCTCGCCCTGCAGCCGCGTCACCAGATCGCGCGGCAGGAAGGGCCCGTCGCCCGGCGCGCTCAGGACCCAGGGGCAGTCCGGCGCCTTGGCCGCCGCCCACTCCAGGCCCGCCAGCACGCCCGCGAGCGGTCCGGCGTAGCCTGCGACCGCGTCGCCCACCACCGGCAGGCCGAAGGCGGAAAAGCGCGCAAGATCGCCGTTGGCGTTCAGCACGATGCGCCGCACCTGCGGGCGCAGCCGCTCGACCAGATGCGCCAGGATCGGCCGGCCGGCCAGCGTCAGCAGGCACTTGTCGGTGCCGCCCATGCGGCTCGCGCGTCCGCCCGCCAGCACGAGGCCGACGACCGGTGGCCTGGCCGCAGCGGGATCGGGACGCTCGTTCACCTGTTTCTCGCT
>DATEDK010000038.1:0-4886 GCA_035281685.1 Kiloniellales bacterium
GCGCATGATCCGGCGCAGCACATAGCCGCGGCCTTCGTTCGACGGCAGTACGCCGTCGGCGACGAGGAATGCGGAAGAGCGCAGATGGTCGGCGATCACCCGATACGAGGCGACGTTGTCTCCCTTCGGACCGTGCCCGAGTGCCGACGAGGTCGCATCGATCAGGTTACGAAACAGGTCGGTCTCGAACACGCTTTCGACGCCCTGCAGGATGGCCGCCATGCGCTCCAGCCCCATGCCGGTATCGATCGAGGGACGCGGCAGCGACTGACGCTCCTCCTTCGTCACCTGCTCGAACTGCATGAACACCAGGTTCCAGATCTCGATGAAGCGGTCGCCATCGGCGTCGGCGCTGCCGGGCGGACCGCCCGGAATGCCGGGCCCGTGGTCGTAGAAGATCTCCGAGCAGGGGCCGCAGGGGCCGGTATCGCCCATGGCCCAGAAGTTGTCCGAGGTCGGAATGCGGATGATGCGATCGTCGGGGAGCCCGGCGATCTTCTTCCAGTGTCCGGCCGCCTCGTCGTCGGTGTGGAAGACGGTCACCAGCAGGCGGTTCTGGTCGAGCCCGAACTCCTTGGTGACCAGGTTCCAGGCGAGCTCGATCGCGAGCTCCTTGAAGTAGTCGCCGAAGGAGAAGTTGCCCAGCATCTCGAAGAAGGTGTGATGGCGGGCGGTGTAGCCGACGTTCTCTAGGTCGTTGTGCTTGCCGCCGGCGCGCACGCATTTCTGGGCGGTCGCGGCGCGCTTGTAGGGCCGGGTTTCCTGGCCGGTGAAGACGTTCTTGAACTGCACCATGCCGGCGTTGGTGAAGAGCAGCGTCGGATCGTTGCGCGGCACCAGCGGCGAGGAAGCCACGACCTCATGGCCGTGGCGGCGGAAGTACTCCAGGAAATGGGTGCGAATGTCGTTGGTGCTGCGCATCGTGCCTTCCTTGCCGGGGCCCACCTTGAACAGAGTGGCCGCGGCAAAGCTCTGTCGCCCGCGGGAGAAAGCCTTCCGGGGGCGAGGTGTGTAACGTCCTGGCGGGTACCCTGTAAAGCAAGGCGGAGCCGCTGCCAGCGCAGGCTTTGGCCGCCCATAATTCCCTGCGGCAGCCGGCCCCTAGCGGCGCGCGCGTCCATCCGTTAAATAGCCGCCGCCATGATCCAGTCCAGACACCGGGTTTCGACGCTCGGCCGCGCGTTTGCCGGCAGCCTCGCCCAACGGATTGCCGCCGGCCTGGTGGCCACCGTCCTCGCCTTTGCCGCCGCGCCGGCGGGCGCGCAGCAGACCGAGCAGCAGCCCGCAGAGGGCAGCGAGCAGCAGCCGGCGCCAGAAGAAGCCAACCCCAATGCGCGCCTGGGCGAGAAGTTCCAGGACTGGCAGACGGTTTGCGAGAAGCGCGAGGGAAGCGAAGAGGAGATCTGCGGCGCGATCCAGGAAGTGAAGACCAAGGAAGGCAAGCTCGCGCTTTGGGCCGCCTTCGGCTACCTGCAGGCCAACGCAGGCCCGGTGATGGTCTTTCGCGTGCCCTACGACCTGACCGAGCCGCCGAGCGGCTTCCGCGTCGCCAAGGGCGCCACCATCGCGATCGACGGCGGCACCCAGGTCGACGTGCCCATCGAGATCTGCGCGCCGGGCGGCTGCCAGGTCGGCATCCTGCTCGAGGATCCCTTCGTGCAGGCGCTGAAGGCCGGCAACAAGCTGAACCTGACGGTGCCGCTGGCGAACGGGCAGAACGCGACGATCAACCTGTCGCTGAAGGGCTTCACCGCCGCCTACGACAGCTTGAAGAAGCCCAGTTAGCAGAGGACAGAAGACAGAAGACAGAAGCGCTGCGGACCGTCGATTCGCGGCTCGCCTCCCACCTTCTCGTCATGCCCGGACTAGATCCGGGCATCCATACGGGCCTCGAGCGAGGCTGTCCCGTGGCTCGTGTCGCTCAGGCACCGACCGAAAGAAACGACCGACCCCCCCTCACCCTGTCCCTCTCCCCGCTGCGCGGGGCGAGGGAACCCCTGGCCCACCGTCGACGCTGCCGTCCCCTCGCCCCGCGCTAGCGGGGAGAGGGACAGGGTGAGGGGCGTTTGTTAGGCGAGAGGAGCGTCGGATGTGGTGCGAAGCCGGCACCACACCGCTCTCTGCATCACTCCTCGGCCGCCGAGGCGCTGCCCCCGCCCTCTTCCTCCGGCCCGCCCAGCATGCCCGAGGCGACGAAGCCGGCGTTGGCGCGCACCTTCTGCTCGATCGAGGCGGCCACCTCCGGATGGTCCTTCAGGAACTGCTTGGTGTTCTCGCGGCCCTGGCCGATGCGCTGGCCGTCGAAGGAGAACCAGGCGCCGGACTTCTCGACGATGCCGGCCTTCACGCCGAGGTCGATGAGTTCGCCGGTCTTCGAGATGCCCTCGCCATAGGTGATGTCGAACTCCACCTGCCGGAACGGCGGCGCCATCTTGTTCTTCACCACCTTCACCCGGGTCTGGTTGCCGACCACGGTGTCCTTGTCCTTGATCGCGCCGATGCGGCGGATGTCGAGCCGGATCGAGGCATAGAACTTCAGCGCGTTGCCGCCCGTCGTGGTCTCCGGGTTGCCGAACATCACGCCGATCTTCATGCGGATCTGATTGATGAAGATCACCAGCGTGTTGGACTTGGAGATCGAAGCGGTCAGCTTGCGCAGCGCCTGGCTCATCAGGCGCGCCTGCAGGCCGGGCAGCTGGTCGCCCATCTCGCCTTCCAGCTCGGCGCGCGGCACCAGGGCGGCGACGCTGTCGATCACCAGCACGTCGATCGCGCCCGAGCGCACCAGGGTGTCGGCGATCTCCAGCGCCTGCTCGCCGGCGTCGGGCTGCGAGATCAGAAGCTCGTCGACGTCGCAGCCGAGTTTCTTGGCATAGGCCGGATCCATCGCGTGCTCGGCGTCGATGTAGGCGCAGGTGCCGCCCAGCTTCTGCGCCTCGGCGACGACGTGCAGCGCCAGCGTGGTCTTGCCGGAGCTCTCCGGCCCGTAGATCTCGACGATGCGGCCGCGCGGCAGGCCGCCGATGCCGAGCGCGATGTCGAGCCCCAGCGATCCGGTGGACACGACCTCGGTCTCGCCGATGGCCGTCCCCTCGCCCAGCTTCATGATCGAGCCCTTGCCGAAGGCCCGCTCGATCTGGCCCAGCGCCGCCTGCAACGCCTTCTGCTTGTCCACGCTACCCCCTTCGACGAGACGCAAAGAGCTCTGCGACATGGCACGCGGCCTCCTTATCCCATAGCGTTGCCACCCCAGCAACGCCGGCTCAGTATCCCTTTTGTTCTCAAAAATGCAAGCTCAAAAAGAGAACAAAAAGTAAATCTCCCATGAAACCGCTAGGTTCCTGGCTGGTCGTCTTCACCTGTCAGCCAGGCGACTCGCGTGGCCCCGCCGGAGCGCGCCAGGAGCGGCTGCAGACCTCGCAGAAGCACCTCCAGCGTGTCCACGAAGCGCCAGGGCGGGTTGACCAGCAGGAGCCCGCAGCCGTTCAGCCGCCAGGCCGGCTGCTCGTCGAACAGGCTCAATTCCGCCTGCAGCAGGCGGCGCGGCACGGCCTGGCGCAGGCGGCCGAGCCAGGGAACCAGCGCCGACGGGTCCTTCACCGGATACCAGACCACATAGACCCCGGTCGGCCAGCGCCGGTAGGCGCGTTGCAGAGCCCGCGCCAGTCGGTCCCATTCGTCCAACTGCTCGTAGGGCGGGTCGATCAGGACGAGGCCGCGCCGCTCGGGCGGCGGCACCAGCGCCGGCAAGGCCTCGAAGCCGTCCCGCCGGTGCACCGCCACCTGCCCATCCTGCCCGTAGCGCCGCCGGAGCGCCGCCCCGTCCGCCTCGTGCAGCTCCGCCAGCACCAGGCGGTCCTGCGGCCGCAGCAGGCGGCGCAGCAGCTCGGGCGAGCCTGGATAGAGCTTCGGTCGACTTGTCCCCCTCCCGCCGTTCAGCGCAGCGACATGGTCCAGCCAGGGTTTCAGCAGCCCGCCCAGCTCGCCCTTGGGCGGCGGCCAGAGCCGGAACAGCCCGGCCTCGGCCTCACCGGTCTTGCGCGCAGCCTCGCCCTCCAGATCGTAGACACCGGGCCCGGCGAAGAGGTCGAGGAACGCGAGTGCCCCCTGCTTCGCCTGCAGCCGCTCGACCAGCAGCGCCAGCGCCGCATGCTTGACGACATCGGCGAAGTTCGCGGCGTGGAAGGCGTGGCGATAGTTCATGCGGCACCTATTCTCCCTTCCGCCGTCCGCCGATCCAACCCATGCTGCTTCGTGTGAGACCTTTGGAGTCGCGATGAAGACCTCGGCTGCCGCACTTGCCGCTCTGCTCCTCGCCCTGCCGGCCGCGGCGCAGCAGCCGGTCGCGCCCGACACCGCGGGCGTCTGGGGCTTCGCCTACGAGGATCTGCAGGAGGGTCAGTCGGCGAGCGCGCTCGCCCAGCGCGACGTGGTCTCCTGCCTGGCCGAGCCGGCACTGATCGCGCCCGCGGCCGAGGGCTACGTGCTGAACGCCTACCGCGTCGACGTGTTCGGCCTCATGCGGGGCAACGTGCGCTACTTCGTGACCTACGAGAATCTCTGCAGCTATGACGCCGCGACCGGCCTCGAGTCCTGCCGGCGCATCTCCGTGCCCCCGGACGAGAACGTCTACTGGACCTGGTACCAGCCGCTCGACGCGGCGGCCGGCGTCTTTCGCGCCTATGCCTTCGCCGACGAGGCCGAGGTCGAGGCCTTCAAGAAGAGCGGCGCGCCGCCCGAGACCGCCACGCGCTTCGTCACCTTCCCCTGCCCGGCCGACCAGCAGCCGCGCCCTGCGCTGCTGGAGCAGGCGACGCGCGACGACGCGGCGAGCCAGGCCTCCTACGACAACATGCTCGGCAACTACCGCCGCTGCGACTATCCGC
>DATEDK010000039.1:0-7727 GCA_035281685.1 Kiloniellales bacterium
ATGCGCTGGAGGTAGGTTCAGGGAACGCCGGCCGCTTCGAAGTCGCGAGCACGGGCAATGCCAAGCTTGCGAGCGACCCGGAGAGCTCGGCTTTTGTGCGAAAGCTCGGTCATTGACGGCTTGTTACGATTTCACGGTGAATGCTAACATGCACCTAGATTTAGTAACAAAAGGCTGAACGCAATGCAGCCACGCACAGGCAATAATATGCCAAAAATCGTTGGTTCAATGACACTTCATAGCTACGAGTTGATGTTGGTAGTTATGTTGGTACATCTTGAATTTTAAACAGAATCATCCCCATAGAATCAACCTATTAGAAGCTCAATCCGATGCCACTCGGCAGCACCAGCACTCTCTTTGGCAAGGTCTCGCGTGTATTGGCAATCCGCCGAGATGGCACCGGGGCAGACAGGCCGCGTGCGGGTTCCGCGCGCAGAGCGTCAGGAAATCGGCGGTCTTTGCCGGTGCCAGTCGGTCGCTTGCTGGTAGGCATGCCCGGCGTTCAGCACAAGCGCATCGGCGAAGGCCGGGCCCACCAACTGCAGCCCGACCGGCAGGCCCTGCACGAAACCGCAGGGCACGGAGAGCGCCGGCAGGCCAGTCAGGTTGAAGGGCTCGCAGTTGCGCAGCAGCGCGCCGAAGAGCGGGACCTCCGTAGCGCCGAGATCGACGGTGCCGGCCCCGAAGGGCGTTGCGGTCGTCGGCAGAGTCGGCATCGCCAGAAGGTCCACCTGCTCGAAGCAGCGCGCGAGCCGCCGGCCGAGGTGGCTGCGATAGCGCTGTGCCAGCAGGTAGTCCTTCGCCAGGATCTGGTCCCCCATCTCCAGGAACGAGCGCACGGCGGGGTCGTAGAGCTCGGGCGTGCGGTCCATCGTGTCCTCGTGCCAGGCGGTGGCCTCCGAGAGATAGATCACGAAGGCGGCCGGCGCCGCGTGCGCGATGTCCTCGATCTCCAGGGACACCAGCCTGGCACCGCGCTTCTCCAGCTCGCGCAGTGCCGCTTCGACGGAGGACACCACGGCGGGATCGGCGGGCTGGAAGAAGTAGTCGCGCGGCACGCCGATGCGCAGGCCGCCGACCTCGCCGTCCAGCGCACGAAGATAGTCGGTCTTCTCGCGCTTCGCGCTGGCGTCGTCATCGGGGTCGTGGCCGGCCATCGCGTCCAGCATGAGCGCGCAGTCGCGCGCGCTGCGCGCCATCGGGCCGGCGTGATCGAGCGACCAGCAGAGCGGCAGCACGCCGTGGCGGCTGACCAGCCCGTAGGTCGGCTTGAGTCCGCTGATGCCGCAGCAGGCGGCGGGGATGCGGATCGACCCGCCGGTGTCGCTGCCGGTCGCGAGGGGCACCAGTCCCGCGGCCACGGCCGCGCCCGAGCCGCCACTGGAGCCGCCGGTGATGCACTCGGGATTCCACGCATTGCGGCTGGGTCCGAAGCAGGAAATCTCATTCGTCGGCCCGTAGGCGAACTCGTGCGTGTTCAGCTTGCCCATGAGCACCGTGCCGGCGCTGCGCAGCCTGGCGACGCTGGTGGCGTCCTCCGCCGGCACCCAGTCGATCAGCTGCTTCGATCCGCCGGTCGTGCGCAGCCCCTTCGTCGCGTAGAGATCCTTGTGCGCCAGGGGCAGGCCGTGCAACGGGCCGCGCGAGCGGCCGGCCCTGAGATCGGCCTCGGCCTGACGCGCTTCTTCGAGGGCGCTCTCCTGCGAAAGCGTGACGAAGGCGTTGAGCTTCGGATTCAGCCGCCCGATCCGGTCGAAGAGCTCTTCGGCCAGAGCGACCGGCGAGAGCTTGCGCGCCTGAAGCTGCTCGGAGAGCGCAACCGCGTCGAGCATCGCAAGCTCAGCCATGGTGCTTGGACTCCAAGGGGCGGAACACCATCGCCGGCTCGGCACCCTTCAGCGACAGGCGTCGCAGCGCCTCGAGCTGCCGCTGGTTCGCCTCCAGGAACTGCGCGAAGGCGGCGGCGCTCTCGTCGCTCTGCGGCCGGCCGGCATAGTCGGCGGCCACGGCCTGCACGGTGGTGGCCCGGACCGCGTGACGTTTCGTCATCGGCATCTCCTGTCCTGTACCCGCTCAGGGTCGTAGCGGATGGCAAAGGAACGAAGCGACTTCATCGAAGACCTGCCACGCGTTGCGTTCGGCGCAGATGAAATGAGCGCCGTGGCCGATCTCCAGGTAGCGCTTCACCCTGCTGCCCAGCCGGTCGAAGAGTCCCAGTGCGTCGGCGCGCGAGGAAGTCGTGTCGCCCGCGCCGCGCACGAGCAGCGTCGGCAACGCGATGGCGCCGGCCTCGTAGAGCGGCCGCCCGCTGAAGACCTCGAAGAGGTCGAGCAGGCAGCCGTTCGGGGCGGGGAAGGCCTCGCCGCCACCGGCGGCGGCGAGAGAGTCCGCCAGGATTGCCTGGAACACGCGCTCCTCGCGCCAGAGGCCCTTGTCCTCATACGGAATCTCCGCGTCCCAGCGGCCGCGCGCCACCGTCTCCGTCACCTGCCGGCAGGCGCCGAGCGCGGGATTCGGCCGGCCCGGGTCCGCCGGGTCCGCGATCATCGCCAGCCACTCCGCGCTGTGCCCGCTGTAGAGCGGCGCATAGAGCACCAGCCGCTCCAGCTTCGCGCCCCCGGCTCCGGCGGCATAGAGGCCGCAGGTGATCGTGCCCCAGGAGCCGCCCAGCAGCGCGATGCGCTCGCGGCCTTCGCGCGCGCGGATGAAGTCGACGGCGAGATCGATGTCGCGGATCGCCGCCGTTGCCCGTGCGTAGGGGCGGTCCTGCGGCGGCGGCGACGAGGGTATCGAACGGCCGTAGCCGCGGATGTCGAGCGCATAGGCGGCACAGCCGGCACCGGCCAGAGCATCGAGGAAGCTGGCATCGGGGACGGCGACGTCCCAGAGCGTGCTGGCGAAGGTGGCGCCATGCACCAGGAGCACGGTCGAGACCGCTGCGCCGGCCGGGCGGCGTTCGCGCAGGTGCAGACGGAGGCCGGGCTCCTCGGGCTGCGGCAGCGCGTGAGTTCTTGCCAACGGCGCGCGGTGCAGCGGAGCCCCCTGATCCCTATTGATCTGCCGAGTGCCAATTGTAGACAGTAGACCAGGCGGTGAACACGGGGCCGTAGAGCCCATCCGAACGCGACAGGGGAGGATGACCGTGGCGATCAATCTACCGAACAGCGACCAGATCAAGCACCTTGCAGCCAGCTTCGGGATCGAGCTCAGCGATGCCGATGCGCGCTCCTTCGAAGCGCTGGTGGCCGGGATGAAGCCGTCCTACGACCGCCTGGACGTGCTGCAGGAAGACCGCCTGCCGGTGAAGTATCCGCGCCTGCCGGGCCGCGCTCCGAGCGAGGCCGAGAACCCCCACAACGCCTGGGCCTGGCTCTGCGAAATCCAGGGCGCGAAGAAGGGCGTGCTCGCAGGCAAGCGCGTCGCCATCAAGGACAACGTCTGCGTCGCCGGCGTGCCGATGCGCAACGGCAACCGCCAGCTCGAGGGCTATGTCCCGGACATCGACGCAACGGTGGTTACCCGCATCCTCGACGCCGGCGGCTCGATCGCAGGCAAGGTGGTGAACGAGGATCTCTGCTTCTCCGGCCACTCGATCACCAGCCAACCCGGCGTCGTGCGCAATCCGCATCGGCCGACCCACGGTGCCGGCGGCTCCTCCAGCGGAAGCGGCGCGGCGATCGCGGCTGGCGACGTCACCATGGCACTGGGTGGCGATCAAGGCGGCTCGGTGCGCATTCCCGCGGCTTGGTCGGGCATCGTCGGCCTGAAGGCGACGCACGGCCTCGTTCCCTACACCGGCGTCTTCCCGATCGAAGCGACGATCGACCACTGCGGCCCGATGGGCGCCACGGTGGAGGACGTCGCCCGCCTCCTGACCGCGATCGCCGGACCGGATGGGCTCGATCCGCGGCAGGTGAACGTCTCGGTTGGCGATTATCTGGCGGCGATCAAGCAGCCCTTGAAGGGGCTGAAGATCGCCGTGGTCAGCGAGGGCTTCAACCGGCCGGAAAGCGATGCCGCCACCGACAAGAAGGTGCGCGCGGCGATCAAGGAGCTGAAGGCGGCCGGCGCGCGCGTGACCGAGGTATCGATCCCCGAACACCTGGACGGCCCGCACATCTGGACCGGCATCATCATCGAGGGTGCCACTGAGCTGATGATCAAGGGCAACTCGATGGGCTACTCCTGGCAGGGCTACTACACCGTCAGCCTGCTGGACGCCTGGGCGCGCGGCTGGCATTCGCGGCCGAACGACTTGCCCGAGACCGCGAAGATGGTGCTGTTCATGGGCGAGTACCTGAAGCGCTACTACCATGGACGCTTCTACGCGAAGTCGCAGAACCTGCGGCGCAAGCTGCGGGCTGCCTACGACGCGGTCTTGGCCGAGCACGACGTGCTTGCCATGCCGACGATTCCATTCCGCGCCACTGCCTTCCCCGAGGGCAAGACGCGCGAGGACGTCATCGGGGTCGCGCTCAACATGGTCGGCAACACCTGCCCGTTCGATGTATCCGGCCACCCGGCGATCTCGGTGCCCTGCGGCATCCACGAGCAGCTTCCCATCGGCCTGATGCTGATCGGCCGCAGCTACGACGAGGCGACGGTGCTGCGCGCCGCTGCGGGCCTCGAGAAGCTCGGCGACTGGAAGACCATGTAGCCACGCTTGCGGTGACGGTTCCCTGGCCCGGCCAGAGAACCGTCATCCTGCGTCCGATTGACAGCAGACGCCCCGCCCGGCTAACCGTCGACTGTCGACACTTTTGGAAGCGCCGTCGTTGCAGCAGGCCATTCCCGCCGTGTTCATGCGCGGCGGCACCTCGAAGGGGTTGTTCTTCCGCGCGGACCAGCTGCCGGCGGCCTCCGCGGAGCGCGACCGCATCTTCCTGAGCGCACTCGGCAGCCCCGACCCCTACGGCCGCCAACTCGATGGGCTGGGCGGCGGCATCTCTTCGCTCTCCAAGGTCGTGGTGGTGGAGCGCTCCGAGAGGCCCGGCGTCGATCTCGATTACATCTTCGGCCAGGTGTCGGTGCGTCAGCCCCGCGTCGACTACAGCGGCAACTGCGGCAACCTGAGCGCCGCTGTCGGACCCTTCGCGATCGCGGCCGGCCTGGTGCGGCCGGAAGGTGGCGAGGCTCGGCTGATGCTCTTCAACAGCAACACCGGCAAGCGGATCGTCGCCAGCTTCGGCCTCGATGCGCACGGGCAGGCCAGCGCTCGAGGAGACTATCGCCTGCCCGGCGTCGCCGGCAGCGGCGCGCCGATCCGGCTGGACTTCCTCCAGCCCGGCGGCACCATCAGCGGGAAGCTGCTGCCGACCGGAAGCGCGCAGGACAGGCTGGAGATTCCCGGCCAGACGCCGGTGCAGGCCTCCATCATCGACGCTGCGGCGCTGGTGGTCTTCGTCCGCGCGGGCGACCTTGGCCTGCAGGGCAGCGAGCTGCCGGCAGAGCTGACCCGCCGGCCCGAGGTACTCCGGCGGCTGGAAGAGATTCGCCTTGCCGGCGCTGTCCGCGCCGGGCTGGCGTCGAACCTCGGCGATGCGGCCGCCCGCTGCCACGCCATGCCGAAGATTGCGATGGTGGCGCCGGCCGGCGACAGCCTCCTGCTCGATGCCAGCATGCAGCCGGCCGCCGAGACCGACCTGCGGATCCGCATGATCTCGATGGAGCAGCCGCACAACGCCCTGCCGCTGACCGGGGGCTGCTGCGCCGCGGTCGCTGCGCGCATCCACGGCACCTTGGTGGCCGAGTCGCTGCGCGATCGGCCTGAACGGATGACACTGCGGCTCGGCCATCCCTCGGGCACGCTCGACGTCGATGCGACGGTCGAGCGGAGCGACGGCGGCTGGCACGCCGAGGCGGCGACCGCGTTCCGCACCGCGCGCATCCTGATGATGGGCAGCGTCATGATTCCCGAGGCGGCATGAGCAAGCACGCCGCCCAGCTCCGCGCGCTGCTGCAGCAGGACCGCCTGCTGGTGGCGCCCGGCGCCTACGACGGCCTCTCCGCGCGGCTGGTGGCACGGGCCGGCTTCGAGGCCGTCTATGCCAGCGGCGGCGCCATGGCCCGCGCGGCGGCGCTGCCCGACCTCAACCTGATGTCGCTGAAGGAAGTGGCCGACCAGGTCGAGCGTCTCTGCGACGCGGTCGACCTGCCGGTGATCGCCGACGGCGACACGGGCCACGGCGGCGCGCTCAACGTGCACCGCACGGTGACGCTGCTGCGCCGGGCGGGCGCGGCGGCACTGCACATCGAGGACCAGGTCTATCCCAAGCGCTGCGGCCACTACGATGACAAGGGCGTGGTACCGACGGCGGAGATGCTGCAGCGGCTGCGCGCGGCGCGCCATGCGGCCGACGACATCGTGCTGATCGCGCGCACCGATGCGCTGGCGGTCGAGCCCTTCGAGGCAGTGATGGAGCGCGCACAGCGCTACATGGAGGCCGGTGCCGACATGATCTTCGTCGAGGCCCCCTGCAGCCTGGCCGAGATCGAGCGCATCGCAGCCGCCCTGCCCTACCCCAAGCTGATCAACATGTTCCACGGCGGCAAGACGCCCCTCGTCCCGGCGGCGAAGCTGGAGAAGCTCGGCTACCGCCTGATGATCGTGCCCTCGGACTTGCAGCGCGCTGCCATCGGCGCCATGCGGCGCGCGCTGGCCGCGATCGCGCGCGACGGCAGCTCGGCCGCGGTGCAGGGCGAGATGGTCAGCTTCGCCGACCGCGAGGCCATCGTCGGCACCAAGGACTACCTCGCCCGCGACAAGGGCTACGCGGGAGACTGAGCTCTCACCCGGCGCTTGGCGGGGGGCGCCGGCGGTTCGGCCATCAGGCTCAAACCCTTCGCGAGATTCTCGCGGCTGGCACGGATGTGCGCTCGCATCGCCTCTTCAGCCCGCGCCGGATTGCCGGCCTTCAGCGCCGCCAGGATGGCGCGGTGCTCCTCGAGCGCCTTCTGCGGGCGGCCCGGCATCGAGCTGAAGCGCACACGGTAGAGGCGGATCAGCGAATAGAGGTCCTCGCAGAGCAGCGTGATCAGCGTGTCGTTGCCCGACAGCCGCGCGATCTTGAAGTGAAAGTCCTGGTCGCCCTTCTTCTGCACATAGGACACGCCGCTCTGCACCGCGGCGTCCGCGGCATGGCGCTCCAGGATCTGCTCGATTTCGGCGATCGATTGGGTCTTCAGGCGTTCGCAGGCGAGCCGGCAGGCCATGCCCTCGAGCGCCTCGCGCACGTAATAGAGCTCGATCAAGCTCTCCGCGCGCAGCGCCACCACACGCGCGCCGAGATTGGTGGTGCGTCGCACCAGCTTCTTGCCCTCGAGCCGGGCAATGGCCTCGCGCAGCGGACCGCGGCTGATGCCGAAGCGCCGCGCCAAGTCTGCCTCGGAGATGCGCGCGCCAGGCTCCAGTTCGCCGTTGACGATCGCGCCCTCGATGCGCTCGTAGGCGCGCGAGGCAAGGCTCTCCGATGTCAACGGTGTCGAGAGGGACGTCTTCTTCGGCACGGTACCCCGCTCCGGTCTTCCAACCCGATGATCACAACCTAGTCGTGCGCTCTCACGATCATCAAGCGCTCTTCCTGCGCCGTCGGGCGATGTCGCGTCCGGCGAGCCTGCCGAAGACCGCGCCGCGCAGGACCGAGGTCGCGCCGGTGTAGCGGCCGTAATAGAGCCCCGAGATCTCGCCGACCGCATAGAGGCCGGGCAGCGGCACCCCGCTGGTG
>DATEDK010000040.1:0-5099 GCA_035281685.1 Kiloniellales bacterium
TCGGGCTGCCGGTGTTCACCGCGATCCGGCCGCGCGCACGCTGCCTTTCCACCACGCACGGCAAGGGCCTGACGGCGACGGCCGCCGCCGTCTCCGCGCTGATGGAGGCGCTGGAGATGCATGCGGCCGAGCAGGCGGCGCCGGACCTGGTGGCGCTGACGCCGGCGGAGGTGCGGGAAGCCGGCTACCAGCCGCGCCATCGAGGCGCCCCGCTGCGCCGCGATCGGGCGCTCGACGAGACGGCGGCGCTTGACTGGTCGCTGGCCTCCAATCTCGCGGGCGAGCGCCGCTGGGCGGTGCCCTTCGACATCGTGCATCTGGACTACCGTCCCGCGCGCTTCGCTGCCTCGCCCTTCGTCATCAGCACCAACGGCCTCGCCTCCGGGAACTCCCGGGAGGAGGCCTGTCTTTACGGCCTTTGCGAGCTGGCCGAGCGCGACGCCATCGGCCGGCGCGCAGCGAAGGATCCCTGGCTTGCGATGGCGGGCGCTCCGGCGGTCGATCTCGCGAGCGTGCCGGAGGGCCCCTGCCGCTCCCTGCTGGACCGCATCAGGGCGGCCGGCATCGAGGTGCGGGCCTGGTATCTCGCGGGGCCCGCCACGCTGCCGACGATCTATGTCCGGCTGATCGAGAGGGAGACGCATCCGCTCGCTCCGCCGCCGGTCGACGGCGCCGGCTGCGATCCCGAGCCGCTGGCCGCGCTCGTTCATGCCTTGGCCGAGGCGGCGCAGAACCGCATCGTGCTGATCTCCGGCACGCGCGACGACCTGTCGGCGCCGACCTATCTGAGGCGCGCCGTCACCGCCGAGCCCGGCGAGGCTCTTCCCCTCGATGCGCTGCCGCGGCCGGCTGCCGCCTCGCTGGGCGAGACCCTGCGGCGCGTAGCCGAGGTCTTCGAGCAGGAGGGCCGGCAACCGCTGTTCGTCGACCTCTCGCCCGCCGGCAGCGGCCTCAGCGTCGTGCGCTCCGTCGTGCCGTCGTTGCTGCCTCTCATGCAGGCGCACGGCAGCCGCCCGGCAGCGCAGGCGGCGGTCCTGGAGAGCGGGCGATGAAGGCGCGGGTCTTCCTCGGACCCTCGCTGCCGCCAGGCGAGGCGCGCGCGCTGACGGACGCGGAGCTCGCGCCGCCGATCCAGCGCGGCGATCTCATCCTGGCGGCCCGTGCCGGCGTTGAAGCGGCCGTGGTGATCGACGGCTACTTCAGCCAGCGACCGGCGGTGACCCATCGCGAGATCGCCTTTGCGGCCGCCGCCGGCATGGTGATCCTCGGTGCCGCCAGCCTGGGCGCGATCCGCGCGGCCGAGATGGGTCCGCCGGCGATGGTCGGCGTCGGCACGATCTTCCGGCTCTATCGCGACGGCAGCCTCCAGGCGGATGACGCGGTCGCGGTCATCCACGGGCCTGCCGAGCTCGACTACCGCCCGCTCTCCGAACCGCTGGTGAACGTCGAGGCGACCCTGCGCGACGCCTACCGTGCCGAGGTCATCGGCGGCAGCGCCTTCGCTCGCCTGCGTTCGGCCGCGCGCTTCCTGCACTACGGCGAGCGGACCTATGCCGCCGTCCTCGCGCGGGCAGAGATCGGCGAAAGGGAACAGCGACGCCTGGAGAGCTGGCTCTCCGCACACCGTCGCGACCTGAAGGCGGAGGACACGCGCCTGGCGCTGGAATTACTTCCGGCCGCGTCCAAGCGCGTCGGCCGATCTTGTCCGCCGCCCGAGCCGAACTTCTTCCTGGAGCGGCAGCTCATGGAAGCGGGCAACCCGCTGCTGCCGCGCCTGCCCTAGGGCGAAAACCAATCAGATCGAACCGAGCCTGGGGCCCATCCTTCGAGACGCGGTGCTGTCGCACCGCTCCTCAGGATGAGGTCCATGAGTTTGTAGACAAACAATCAATCCTCATCCTGAGGAGCCCTGCGCAGCAGGGCGTCTCGAAGGATGGGCCAAAGAGCTCGGTTCAGTTCGAACGGATCACTTCCTAGGTCTTCACCACCAGCTCGCGCGGGAAGTTGCAGAGCGTCTCGTGACCCGTGGCGGTGATGCGGAAGGTCTCGCTGATCTCGATCCCCCAGTCGTCCATCCAGATGCTGGGGATGCAGTGCAGCGTCATGTTCTCCTGCAGCACGGTCTTGTCGTTCGGGCGCAGCGACATGGTGTGCTCGCCCCAGTCCGGCGGATAGTTCAGGCCGGTCGAGTAGCCGATGCGCGACTCCTTGACGATGCCGCTCTTCGCGATGGCCCTGCGCCATGCGGCCTCGACCTCCTCGCAGGTGACGCCCGGCTTCACCGCGTCGAGCGCGGCCTGCAGGCCCTCCAGCACGACGGCCTCGGTGTCGGTCATCACCTTCGGCGGCTTGCCCAGGAACAGCGTGCGCGCCATCGGGCAGTGGTAGCGGTGCCGCGCCGCCGCCAGCTCCAGGATCGTCGCCTCGCCCTTCCTGAAAGGGTCGTCGGACCAGGTCAGGTGCGGCGTCGAGGTGCCGCGGCCGGTCGGCATCATCGGGACGAAGGCCGTGTAGTCGCCGCCGCAGTCCGGCAATCCGGAAATCTGCGCCTGGTAGATCGCGGCCGCCACGTCGCACTGGCGCACGCCCGGCTCGACCATGTCGAGCGCGACCTTCATGGTCCTCTCCATGATGCGCGCCGCCTGCTTCATCACCGCGATCTCCGCCGGCGACTTGACCGCGCGCACCCAGTTCACCAGCAGGTTGGCGTCCTTGAAGGTCGCGTTCGGCAGGTGCTGGCGCAGACGCTCGGCCGCGGTCGGCGAGAAGTAGAAGGTGTCGAGCTCGAGCCCGGTGCGCTTGTTGGCGAGCCCGCGCTCCTCCAGCATCTTCGCCACGTAGTCCATCGGGTGGCGTTCGAGCGACTGCACGTAGTGGTCGGGGTAGCCGATGATCGACTTGGGGCCGAGGAAGGTGGTCTCGCGTGCGCCGCGCGCGTCCATGCCGCGCACGATGCAGAGCGGCTCGTCCAGCCCCTCGGCGATCACCACGGTCTGCGGCGTGTAGAAGGACCAGGCGTTGTAGCCGGTCAGGTAGTTCATGTTGGCCGGGTCGACGACCAGCAGCACGTCGACCCCGGCCTTGGCCATGGCCGCCTTGGTGCGGGCGATACGCCCCTCGTATTCGCTCCGCTCAAAGGGCAGCGGCATGGGCTTTCTCCTCTTTCGTGAGATGGGACGCCATGGAGCCGTCGAAGGCGCGCGCGGCGAGCGTCATGTAGGTGCGCGCGGCGATCACCGTCTCGTCGAGGGGCACGAACTCGTCCGGCCGGTGCGCCTGGTTCAGGATCGAACCGGGGCCGAAGAGCACGGTCGGGATGCCGGCATCGCGCATCAGGTAGCCGCCGTCGCTGGCCGCGGTCCAGCCGCCCACGGGGAGCGGCGGAGCGCCGTTCGCGCGCGCGGCCGCGGTCAGCGCCGCGACCAGCGGATGGCGGTCCGGCACCTCCGATGGCGGCAGCTCCATGCGCAGATGCGCGCGGTGCTCGCAGCCGGCGGGCGGGTGCGCGTGGCGGCGGATCGCGCTGTCGAACTCGGCCAGCGCCGCTTCGCCGCTCTCGCCGGGGATCAGCCGGCGGTCGACCCAGAGCGTGCACCTGTCCGGTACCGCGGAGACGGTGAAGCCGCCAGAGATCTGGCCGACAGATAGGGTGGGCTTGCCCAGCAGGTCGTGGCGCTTGGTGGCGAGCTCGTCGAGGTGGCGCTGCGCGGCGCGGATCGCCTCGGCGGCACCGTAGATCGCGTTGACGCCGCGCTCCGGCGCGCCGGCATGCGCCGCCTTGCCGGTGACCTCGACCTCGAAATAGGCATTGCCCTTGCAGGCGCGGATCGCCTGCAGGTCGGTCGGCTCGCCGATCACCGCCCAGTCGGCGGCAAGGCCGGCCTTGATCGCGGCCTGCGTGCCGATGCCGGAGACCTCTTCGTCGACGCAGGCGGCGAAGATCACCGTCCCTTTCGGCTTCACGTCCGAACGGTGCAGGCCGACCAGCGCCAGCGCCATGCCGGCGAGCCCCGCCTTCATGTCGCAGGAGCCGCGGCCGTAGAGTCTGCCGTTCTCGATCGCGGCGCCGAAGGGATCCTTCGTCCAGCCCTCGCCCACCGGCACGGTGTCGCTGTGTCCGGTCAGCAGCAGGGTCGGGCCCTCGCCGGTGCCGACCTGGGTCACGAGATTCGGCCGGCCGGGTGTCACCTCCTCGATGGCGACCCTCAGGCCTTCGCCCTCGAGGAATTCCGCCAGCGCGTGGACGGCGGGCGCTTCCTCGCCGCTGACGCTGGGCGCCTGCACCAGCCGGGTCAGCAGGCGGGTGAGCTGGGCTTCGTCGAGGCCGGCCTGCAGCTTGCGTTCCAGTTCGCTCGTCATGCCTGCGCCTCCACCTTGCGGGCCGGCTCTTTGTGCTCGTGGGCGCCGGTCGCGGCGAGCGCGGCCTCCAGCGCGGAGACGAAGCGATCCAGATCGCCCGTCTGCATCGCAGCCGAGACGCAGCCCATGCCGCGCGGCGACAGGAGGACCCCCTCGTTCAGGAGCGCCAAATATAGCCACTGCACGAAGTCGCGCGCGCCGGCCGCGGCCTTGCGATAGTCGGTGACCTGCTCTGCGGTGGCATGGATGCAGAAGAGCGAGCCGATGGCGTTGAGGCGCAGCGGCAGACGCGCCCGCGACAGCACCTGCGCCGCTCGCTTCGTCATCGCCTCGCTGCGGCGGTTGAGATCGTCGATCACGGCCGGGGTCAGCAGCCGCATGTTGGCGAGGCCGGCGGCGAGCGCCACCGGATTGGCATGGAAGGTGCCGCTCAGCGTGACCGCGTCGGGCTGCGAAGGGTCGAAGCGGCGCATGATCGCGGCCTTGCCCGCGACCGCGCCGATCGGGTACCCGCCGCCGATGATCTTGCCGAGCACGGTAAGGTCCGGCGTGACGCCGAAGAGCGTCTGCGCACCGCCGGGGTGCAGGCGGAAGGAGATCACCTCGTCGAAGTTCAGCACGATGCCGTGCCTGTCGGCGAGCCGGCGCAGCAGCTCGAGGTAGCCCGGCTGCGGCGGGATCGTGCCGTCCGCGCCCATGACGGGCTCGACGATGATCGCGGCGAGCTGGTCGCCGTGCTT
>DATEDK010000041.1:0-4701 GCA_035281685.1 Kiloniellales bacterium
CTGCCGCTCTACACCATGCAGCTCTTCGATCGCGTCATCGTCAGCGGCAGCTTCGAGACGCTGGCCTATCTGACCGTCATCGCTCTCTTCACCCTTGCCGTGCTGGCGGCCTTCGACGTCCTGCGGGCGCGGCTTCTGGCGACCCTCGGTAGCTGGGCCGAAGCGCGCCTGGCGGCCGAGGTCTTCAACGGCGTGGTGGCTGCGGCCCTGCGGGGCGGCAGCTACCAGACCGAAGCGCTACGCGATCTGCGCAGCCTGCGGAGCTTCCTTACCGCTGGCGGCATCACACCCCTGCTCGATGCCATCTGGGTGCCGCTGTTCATCGGTGCCACCTACTTGCTGCACCCGCTGCTGGGCGAGATCGCGCTCGGAGCGGCCGTCGTGCTGCTCGCCTTGGCAGGGGTGGGTGAGCTCGTCAACCGGCGGTCGACGACGGCGACCAGCGCGCTGACGGCCGAGGCGGATCGCGACGCCCTGGCTGTCGCTCGCAGCGCCGAAGCGATCACCGCCATGGGCATGGCCGATGCGATCGTCAGGCGCTGGTTTGCGAAGAGCGCGAGGGCGGCCGGCCTTTCTTATCGGGCGAGCTTGCGCGTCGGCGCCCTCAGCGCGCTCAGTAAGTTCCTGCGGCTTGCCGTGCAACTGGCGCTGATGGCGGCCGGTGCCTTTCTGGTGCTACGGCATGAATTGACCGGCGGCGCCATGATCGCGGCGTCGATCATCATGGGCCGTGCCCTGGCGCCGATCGAGCAGACCATCGGCGGATTGCGCCAGATGATGGGGGCACGCCTGGCCTATCGGCACCTGAAGCGCCATCTGGCGGCATCTGGAGAGGAGGGGGAGGGGGCCATGGCTCTGCCGGCGCCGATGGGAGCCGTCACGGTCGAGGGCCTGAACTTCGTGCCGCCGGGCCAGACGAAGCCGGCGCTGCAGGGCGTCAGCCTATCGTTGCAGCCAGGAGAGATGCTGGCCGTGATCGGGCCGGCGGCGGCCGGAAAGTCGACCTTGGCGCGCCTGCTCGTCGGGCTGCAGCGGCCGACCAGCGGCACGGTTCGCCTCGATGGCGCGGAGGTATCGACTTGGCCCAAGTCCGAGCTTGGACGCTATGTCGGGTACTTGCCGCAGAGCCTCACTCTGCTCCCGGGTACGGTCGGCGAGAACATTGCCCGCTTTTCCGAGGGCGGGCCCGCCGACGTCGTTGCGGCCGCAAGACTGGCGCGCATCCACGACATGGTACTGCGGCTGCCGCGCGGCTACGACACGGCGGTCGGCGAAATCGATGCGACCCTCTCGGGCGGCCAGCGCCAGCGCATCGGGCTGGCGCGCTCCCTCTATGGCGCACCGCGCTTCGTCGTGCTGGACGAGCCGAACTCGAACCTCGATGGCGAGGCCGAGGCCAGCCTCGCGCAGACGCTGCAGGAGCTGCGCGCCCAGGGTTGCAGCGCCGTCGTCGTCACCCATCGGCTCGGTCTCGTCACCCTGGCGGACAAGGTGCTGGCCCTGCGCGACGGCGCCGTGGAGCTCTACGGGGCGCGCCAGATCTTCCTGGACCGCCTCGCGCCGCGGCCGGTCGCGACACTGCCGCGCGCAGTCGCCAAGGAGGGATAGCGCGATGAGCCTGTCCGCCTGGTCAAAACCTGAAGACGTTCCCTCCAGGCCCGCGATCCGCGCCACCGTGGTGGCCGGTGTGGTGTTGGCGGCCACCTTCTTCATCGGCCTGGGTGGCTGGGCTGCGGTCGCGCCTCTCTCGAGCGCCGCCATTGCGCCTGGCGAGGTTCGCGTCGAGAGCCATCGCAAAACCGTGCAGCATCTGGAGGGCGGCATCGTGCGCGAACTCCTCGTGCGGGACGGCGATCGGGTTTCCGCGGGCCAGATCCTGCTGCAACTGGACGACACGCAGACCGCGGCGACACTGCAGATCCTGCAGAGCCAGCATGACGAGCTGCGCGCGCTCGAGGCGAGGCTGCTCGCCGAGCGACAGGCCACGGTCGAGCTGCTCTTTCCGAGCGACCTTGCGGCACGACGCACGGAGGCGGCCGTCGCGAGCGCGCTCGAAGGCCAGGAGCGGCTCTTCCGGCAACGCCGGCAGCAGCTCCGGCAGCAGCTCGACATCATCGACCAACAGATCGGACAGCTGGAGGCCCAGATCCAGGGCGCCGAGGCTCAGCTGAGCGCGCTCGACCAGCAGCTGGCTCTGGCGCGCAGCGAAGTGGAGCTCTTCGCCGGCCTGGTCGAGGAAGGCCTCGCGCCGAAGCCGCGGTTGCTCGCCGTGCAGGGGCAGGTTGCTTCGCTCGAGGGCTCGCGCGGCGAGCAGCTCGGGCGCATCGCGGAAGCCGAGCAGGCCATCGCCGAAGCGCGCCTGCGCGCCGCCGAGCTGCAAAGTCAGAGCAGCAGCGAGGTCGAATCCCAGCTTTTCGAGACCCAGGCCAAGCTGGCAGAGGTGGAAGGCAAGCTGGAAGCGGCCAGCGATCAGAACAGCCGCATGCTGGTGACCGCGCCGGTCGATGGCCAGGTGGTGAACCTGCGGGTGCATACGATGGGGGGTGTAGTCGAGCCGGGTCAGGCCTTGCTCGACATCGTGCCCGAGGATGACACGCTGGTCATCGATGCGCGCGTGCAGCCAGCGGACATCGACGTCGTGCACGCCGGGCTGGCTGCGCAGGTGGCGTTGACCGCCTACAAGCGCGGCTTGGTCCCGCTGCTCGACGGCGAGGTGGTCAGCCTATCGGCCGATGCCATCCGGAACGAGGAAGACGACAGCGTCTATTACGCCGCGAGCATCAGCATCGCGAAGGATCAGCTGGCCCGCCTGGAGAACGTGCAGCTCTATCCGGGCATGCCGGTGGAAGTCTTGATCCTGACCGGGAGGCGGACGGCTCTCGACTATGCCTTGGGTCCGCTGGCGCAAAGCTTCCACTGGGCCTTCCGCGAGGAATGAACTGGCCTCCGAGGCTCGCCGCCGGCTCTGCGCTGAGATGCCTATCCACTCGCCGCCAACGGCCCCTTGCCTCCGCTTCGCCCGGTGAAGCGCCGCGCGATCCGGAATAAGCTCGCCAAGCCGACGCCGAAGGCGGCGTGCAGGACGATGCCTTGCTGCACGCCCGAGGCGGAGAAGCCGCCGCCAACCGGGATATCCTTCAGCGGGAACACCACGAACCAGAGCACGAGCAGCGGCAGGGCGCCGAAGACAAGCCCGCCGGCGAGCCAACCCAATCGCGCCGTCAGCCAGGGCTCGGCGGCGGCGTAGGCGATGCCCCAGAGACCGCCGAAGAACGCGGCCGACAGGGTCTGCGGCACGCCCAAGGGAGGCACTGGCGCCATGCTCCAGGGCGGGAAGGGCACGGCGACGCCGGCGAGCTGGTAGAGAGCGATCGCCCCGTTGGAGAAGACAAGCACGGAAACGAAGCCGGCGAGAAAGCCGGCCACGAAGCGCTTGGCGGTTTTGCTGGACATCCCTGTTCCTCGAGTGCCGCGAGGGATTCATCGGGCACGCCACGCAACTGTAGCGACAGGGCGATGCCGCGGGAAAGGACGCTCGGGCGTGAGTCTTTGCGCGGGGACGAGCGTTGACGAAGCCAGGACAGAGGTCGCTGGCAGCAGTTCACGTGCCACCCTCGTCTTGCCGGCGCAAGACACCCTGGTGCTTCTGTTACCTCTGCCGGGCGCCGCGCATCCAGATCTTCGCGCTCTCCTCGTGCATCCTTGCGTGGTAGGCCAGGGCCTCCGGGTCGAGGTCGGCCAAGGGGCGCTGCTCGAGCAGGAAGTGGCCGAAGCGGTCGATCCCGCGTACCAGCATCGCGCTGTCGCGCTGGCCGACCACCTGGCGCACGTGCGTCGGCAGGTAGCGGATGGCGAAGCCGACGCGCCGGCGCTGCGAGGGATTGGGCTCGGAGCCGTGGATCAGCCGGACGTGATGCAGCGACATCTCGCCCGGCTGCAGCTCGAGGGCGATGGCCCGCGACTCGTCCATCTCAAGCGCAACCTCCTGGCCTCGGCTCAGCAGGTTGTCGCCAGCAAAGGTGTCGCGGTGCGGCACCTGATCGATCCGATGCGAGCCAGGAATGACGCGCATCGCGCCGTTCGCGGACATGCTGTCCGTCAACGCCACCCAGGCGGTCAGCACCTCCGGCGGCTCCAGGCCCCAGTAGGTCGAGTCCTGATGCCAGGAGACGAACTTCCGATCCTGCGCATCCTTGATGAAGAACTCGCTGCTCCAGCACAGGATGTCCGGACCAAGGATCTGCTCCACGGCATCGAGGATGCGGGGGTGCCGGATCAGCTCGTCCGCCCAGCGCAAGGCGAGGTGTGTCTTGTCCCGCAGCAGCTCCTTGCGATCGGGATGCTCGGCCTCGAACCGCTCGAGGCAGCTGCGGAATCGGGTGGCCTCCTCCGGTGTCAGCACGGCAATCGGGGCCAGATAGCCATGCTCGGCGTAGAAGGCGACGTCGGCGGGCGGAAGCTTCTCCACGGGCGGGTCCTCTTCCAGGCGATGCTCCGGGGCACAACAGCCACGGCGCCAGCTAGTCTAGCGCGATGGATTCGACCTCCGAAGAGGTAGAGCGATCGACGCGGAGCGGCCTCCTGGCCCTGACGGCGGTCGCGGTCCTCGCCGGCACCGCGGCCGGCCTGCTGGCGGCGCTCTTCAGGCTGGCACTGATGCATGCCGACCTGCTGCGCGACCGCCTGCTGGGCTGGGCCAGA
>DATEDK010000042.1:0-4633 GCA_035281685.1 Kiloniellales bacterium
CCCCTTCGTGCTGGTGACCGTGCTCGCCGGCCTCAAGGGCTATGACCTGAGCCAGGAGATGGTCGCCCGCTCGCTCGGTGCCTCGCGCCTCAGGGCCTTCGTCACCGTCACGCTGCCGCAGATTAGGGCCTCGGTACTGGCCGGCGCCTTCTTCGCGTTCATCGTCGCCTTCGACGAGGTGGTGGCCGCCAACTTCCTCTCCGGCGGCGAAGGTGCGACGCTGACCAAGCGCATGTTCGCCTCGCTGCGCGACGAGGTCGACCCGACCATCGCGGCGATCTCCTCGATGCTGATCCTCGTCACCACTCTGCCGCCCTTGATCGGCCACCTCATCGCCGAGCGCCGCCGCGCCCGGCGCCGCGCCTGAAGGAGAGATCATGTCCGAAGTCGTTCAAGTCGAAGACCGCGGCGCCGTCCGCCTGATCGCCATCAACCGTCCGGAATCGCGCAACGCCATCAACACCGAGGTGCTGATCAAGCTGCGCAAGGCCGTGCGCCAGGCCGGCAAGGTCGAACAGCTGCGTGCGCTCATCTTCACCGGCCGCGGCGGCGCCTTCTCCGGCGGCGCCGATGTCAAGGAGTGGTCCGACAAGCTGAAGGGCATCGACCCCTGGCCCGACCATGACTGGATCGACGAGGCGCTCTCGCTGGTGCAGGAGGTGCACAGCTTTCCGAAGCCGACCGTCGCCATGATGGAAGGTGCGGCCGTCGGTGCCGGCCTGGATCTGGCGCTTGCCTGCGACTTCCGTGTGGTCAGCGAGAAGGCTCGCTTCATCTGCGCCTACACCCGGGTCGGCTATCCGCCCGATGCCGGCGGCTCCTGGCTGCTGCCGCGCCTGGTCGGGCTCGAGAATGCCAAGATGTTCGTCTACACCGGGGACAGCTGGGACGCTGCCAAGGCGAAGGCGACCGGCATGGTGACCGAGGTCGTGCCGCCCGATCAGCTCGAGGCGCGCGCCTTCGCGCTGGCGGAAAAGCTGGCGAGCGGACCGACGATCGCGCAAGGCTTGGCCAAGCACCTGTTGGAGAACGCGCACCGCCGTACCTTCGCCGAGCAGCTCGCCGAGGAGGTGCGCGCCGGCAAGATCGCCGGCAAGACGGAGGATCACGCCGAGGGCCTGCGCGCGGCCACCGAACGCCGCGCGCCGAAGTTCGCCGGCCGCTAGCCCAGACCGAGGAGCGACACCCCGTGGATTTCTCACTGACCTTCGAGCAGCAGGCGCTGGTCGACTCGCTGACCACCTTCGTCGAGAAGGAGCTCTATCCGCATGAGGACACCGTCGAGAAGCTGCGCATGGTGCCCAAGGAGATCGCCGAGGACATCAAGCGCAAAGCGAAGGAGGCCGGCTACGTCTCCATGAACATGCCGGTGGAGCTGGGCGGCGCCGGGCTGGATCACCAGACCATGACCCATGTCTCACGCGTCATGGGAAAGCCCTCCACCGCCCTGTCGCTGCTGCTGAAGCGTCCGACCGAGATCCTGCTCGGCTGCAAGGGCGAGCAGGTGGAGAAGTACTTGATGCCCTGCATCCGCGGCGAGAAGGTCGACTGCTTCGCGCTGACCGAGCCGCACGCCGGCTCCGATGCGCGCGCGATCATGACCGCGGCAGTGCGCGAGAATGGCCAGTGGGTGTTGAACGGCGTGAAGCAGTTCATTTCCTACGCCGACGTCGCCGACTTCGTGATCCTCTTCGCCGTCACCGGCATGGACGACACGCCGAAGGGGCCCCGCAAGCGGTTCACCGCTTTCCTGATCGACAAGGGCACGCCCGGCATGACGATCAAGCCGATGCCATCGATCTGCACGCGGGGCTACAACCCGAACATGATCTACCTGGACAACGTTCGGCTGGATGACGGGCAGATCCTGGGGGAAGAGGGCAAGGGCTTCGACTTCGCCAACGAGTGGCTCTACGCCGGCCGCGTGTCGCTGGCGGCGAGCTGTGTCGGCCGTGCCGAGCGGGTGTTCGACATGGCCGCGGACTGGGCGGCGAACCGCAAGGCCTTCGGCAAGACGATCGGCGAGTTCCAGGGCACCGGCTTCAAGATCGCGGACATGGCGACCGACATCCGGCTGGCCTGGCTGCTGACCTTGGAGTGCGCCTGGAAGATGGAGCAGAAGACGATCACCCGCGCCGAGGCCTCGATGTGCAACGTCTTCGCCTCGGAGATGATCGGCCGCGTCACCGACAGCGCCGTGCAGATCTTCGGCGGCATGGGTGTGATGGAGGAGTTTCCGATCCAGCGCTTCTGGCGCGACGCGCGCATCGAGCGCATCTGGGAAGGCACCTCGGAGATCCACCGCGACGTGATCGCGCGCGACATCCTGAAGGAATACCGGAGTTGAGCCGATGGCCGTGCCGCTGAAGGAGACGAAAACGGTCATTGCCAGGCGACAGGATCTGATCCACGGCACGATCCGATCGATTGCCAAGCGCGGTTTCGCGAACTCCACCGTGCAGACGATCTGCGAGGCGGCCGGCCTCTCCCGCGGCCTGATCGGTCACTACTTCAGGAGCAAGGACGAACTCCTGCTCGCCGCCTTCCGCAGCTTGGTGACCGAGGCCGACGCCGAGACGCGGCGCGCCATCCGCGACGTGGCCGATCCGCTGGAGCGCTTGATCGCGGCCACGCGGGTCTCCTTCGAGCGTGCGGAGGACCGCGAAAAGGCGACGGTATGGCTCGCCTTCTGGGGCACCGCCCGTTGGACGCCCAAGATGAATCGCCTGAACCATCACCTCTATGCCCGCTACCGCCGCTGGGTGCAGCGGCAGCTCGGCCAGGCGGCGGCGGCGCGCGGCGTCGAGCTGGACACCCGTCGCACCGCGCTGATGTATGCGCAGATGATCGACGGTTTCTCGCTCGGCCTGATCATGGATCCCGATGCCTATACGCCCAAGGAGGCCGCCGCCATCATCTGCGACTGGCTGCGCAGCCTCTTTGCCGGCGGGGCCCCTCCGCGGCACGCACGGACCTGAGTCCGAAGGAGATTGTCCGATGCCGACCGCCGCGCGGCAGGCGAACCTGCGCCGCCTGCTCTATCCGAAGAGCCTCGTGTTCCTGGGCGGCGAGCGCGCCGCCTTCGCCATCGATGCGGCGCGCAGGGCGGGCTATGCCGGCCGCATCCATGTCGTGCACCCCAAGCGGAGCGAGATCGCCGGCATCGCCTGCGCGCCGTCGATCCAGGCGCTGCCCGAGGCGCCCGATGCCGCCTTCCTCGGCATCGCCGCCGAGCAGACCATCAGCGCGATCGGCGAGCTCGCCGCCATGGGGGCGGGCGGGGCGGTCTGCTACGCCTCCGGCTTCAGCGAGCTCGGCACGGCGGTCGGCGAGGAGCGCAACCGGCGCCTGCGGCAGGCGGCGGGCGACCTGGCGCTGGTCGGCCCGAACTGCTTCGGCATCATCAACTACGTCAACCACGGCAGCCTGTGGTCCGTGCCCTATCCGCCGTCCGGTCCGCGCGGTGCTGCGATCGTCGGCCAGAGCGGCAACCTCTGCATCAACCTCTCGATGAGCCAGCGGCAGGTACCGTTCAGCTGGATCGTCAGCGCCGGCAACCAGGCGGTGCTGGGCTTCGAGGACTACCTCGACTTCCTGGTCGAGGCGCCGGAGGTGACCGCGGTCGGCCTCTTCATGGAGGGCATCCGCGACGTCGCCGCCTTCTCCGCCGCTTGCCTCAAGGCCTACGAGCGGGGCATCCCCGTCGCCGCCTTCCGCGTCGGCGTCTCCGAGCTCGGCGCCAAGCTCGCCGCCAGCCACACCTCCTCGCTCGCCGGGCAGAACGAGCTCTACGACGCGCTCTTCGAGCGGCTGGGCGTGATGCAGACCGCCTCGGTGCCGCAGTTCCTGGAGCTCCTGAAAACCGCTTCGCTGGCGCCCTTGCCGCGCGGGCGGCGCGTCGCCGTCTTCTCCAGCTCCGGCGGCGACAACGGCATGGCGGCCGACTATCTCTCCGGCGCCGGCATGCAGCTGCCGCAGCCGAACGACACGCAGCGCCGCGAGGTGAAGGCACTGCTGCCCGACTACGGCCAGGTGTCGAACCCGCTCGACTTCACCGCCGGCTACTGGGGCCAGGAGCAGCTCCTGACGCCGATGTTCACCTCCATGCTGCGCGAGGGCTACGACCAGGGAATGATCGTGATCGATCATCCGCGGCCCGAGCTCGGCCACGGTGGCGAGGCGCTCTACGCGATGGCGCGCTCGCTCGCCAATGCCAGCCGCGCCACCGGTGTCCCCGGCATCGTCTGCTGCGTCAATCCGGAGTCCATGCCCGAGCCGATGCGCGAGATGGTCATCGCCGAAGGCCTCCTGCCGCTGCAGGGCCTGCACGACGCCGGTGCCGTGCTCGGCCACTGGGCGCGCTACGCCGAGCGGCGTCGCGACGGGATGAAGCCGGCGTTGCCGGCCGCGGTGGCCGCCATCGAGATCGCCGGACGCATGCTGGACGAGGTGGAGAGCAAGGCGCGCCTGGCGAAGCACGGCCTGCCGGTGCCGCAAGGCCGCGTCGCGACGCTGCAGGAGATCGAGACCGCGGCCAGGGCGCTGGGGTGTCCCATGGCGCTGAAGGCGGTCAGTGCAGGCCTCCCGCACAAGACCGAGGCCGGCGCCGTTGCTCTCAACGTCCGTCCCGAAG
>DATEDK010000043.1:0-12447 GCA_035281685.1 Kiloniellales bacterium
GACCGAATCGTTGGGCGCGATGGCCGCGATCACCTGGCGCACGTGCCGCATGACCGCGGCGAAATCGACCGCTTGCGCCGGCCCGGAGAGCCCGAAGCCCGACCACCGCGCCGCCTCGGCGACGTGCCGGGCCGCCGCCAGCAGCGCCTTCGAGGGGACACAGCCGGTGTTGAGGCAATCGCCGCCCATGGCGCCCCGTTCGATCAGCACGACGCGGGCACCCATTTGCTGCGCCCCGGCGGCGATGGAGAGGCCGGCCGACCCGGCACCGATGACGCAGAGGTCGAAGCGTTCGGCGCTCATGACGCATGCCTCCGGCGCCAGCGCTTGAAGATCACCGGCAGCAGGGCGAGCAGGCAGAGCCCCAGCAGCGGCAGCAGCAGCGCCGGATCGAGCAGGATGGAAAAGTCCGGCGTCTCGCCGCGATCGAGCACGGCGCCCAGCCCGTTGCCGAGGCTGGCGAAGATGACGGTGCCGGGGATGATGCCCAGCGCCGTCGCCAGCACGTAGGTGCCGAAGGGCACGCCCAGCAGCGCCGGCACCAGGTTCACCAGCCAGAAGGGGAAGATCGGCAGCAGGCGCAGCACCAGGAGGTAGCTCAGCGCATCCTCGCGGAAGCCGCGCTCCATGCGCTGCAGCCAGGGGCCGGCGCGGGCCTCCAGGACCTCGCGCAGGACGCCGCGCGCGGCGAGAAAGACGGCGATCGAGCCCAGCGTGGCGCCGGCCACCACCCAGAGCGTCGCCTCGACCGTGCCGAAGAGGAAGCCGGCGAAGACCGTCAGCACCGAGCCCAGCGGCAGGGAGAGCGCCGTCACCACGACATAGATCGCAAAGAGCGCCAGCCCGGCGAAGATGCCGTGTTCCTCCACCTGGGCCATCATCCAGGCCCGGTGCTGCGCCAGGCTGTCGAAGCCGATGCCCTGGCTGCGCAGGTAGAGATAGGCGGAGACGGACAGGACGAAGAGCACGGCCAGCGGCAGCCAGCGCCGCCAACCCGGCCGGCGTGCCGTCGTCGCCTCCACGCCTTCTTCCGGGGCCGGCTCGCCCGGGACCGCCATCGCCCCTCCTCCCGATCCTTGCCGTCAGCCGCGCGACCCTGCTGAGCCGTCGCCCCTCTGCCCAATGAGATTGCCTCAAAAGCGCGTGAGGCGCAGCGTCGCGCCGGCACCGGCCGCGATCGTGCCTCGCGTTGACAGGCCAGGCGCATCCTCTTATACACGCGGCTCGTTTTTCGGCCGCCGTCCGGCGCGATCCGCGGGCTTTCTGCGCGTCTTGATCCGTGTCCCTGGGCCGGCCCTGACTGAGGAGTATCCAAGGTGAAGCGGACCTATCAGCCGAGCGTGCTCATTCGCAAGCGCCGCCACGGCTTCCGCGCGCGCATGGCCACGGTGGGCGGCCGCATCGTCCTGGCGCGCCGTCGCGCCAAGGGGCGCAAGCGCCTCTCCGCCTGAAGGCCGGACCCGAGCCATGTCGCCGGGGCCCACGAGATCGGGACTCGGGCGCCTGAAGACGCGGCCAGAATTCCTGCTCGTCGCCGGCAAGGGCCGCAAGTGGACCACCCCGGGATTGATCCTGCAGGCACGCCGCCGCGAGGAGAGCGCTGCCGGTCCGGAAGCGATCCGCGTCGGCTTCACCGTCAGCCGCAAGGTCGGCGGAGCGGTCGAGCGTAACCGGGCAAAGCGTCGCCTCAGGGCACTGGCGAGCGAGCGCCTGCCGCTCGGCGGTCGGCCCGGCACCGACTACGTGCTGATCGGCCGCCCGGCGACGATCCGGCGACCCTTCGACCTGCTGCGCCAGGACCTCGACGAGGCGCTGAAGGGCGTGGAGCGCCCCAGGCGATGAACGGGACGATGCGTGGCGCAACGATCCGGACGCTGGCTAGCGCGGCGAATGCCGCCATGGTCTTCCTGTTGAGCCTTCTCGTCTGGGGCTGGCGGCTGCTCTTCGCGCCGCTGGTCGGCCCCGGCTGCCGGTTCCAGCCGACCTGCTCGGCCTACGCGCTCGACGCCCTGCGCCAGCACGGCGCGCTCAGCGGCTCGCTCCTGACGCTGCGACGCCTCGCCCGCTGTCACCCCTGGGGCGGCGCCGGCTATGACCCCGTGCCCGAGGCCGTCCGGCCTGGGCGAAAGACCTGCCACCACGGCCACTTGCCCGCTGCCTCGATGCACGGCAGGGCGTCGACGGAGCCCCGCTGAGCCATGGACCAGAAGAACATGCTGCTGGCGATCGTGATCTCGATCGCCGTGATCCTCGGCTGGACGTACGTGGTGGTTCCGACCTTCTTCCCGCCCCCGCCGCCGGCACCGCAGGCGACGACCCCGTCGGCGCCCACCGGCGAGGCGCTGCCGCAGGCCGGAGGCCAGCAGAGCCAGCCGGCCCCCTCGACCGGCGGCGAGACGGCGCAGCCGGCGACGCGGCCGCGCGCCGAGGTGATTGCCGAGACCCCGCGCGTGCCGGTGGAGACGCCGGCGGTGCTGGGGTCGATCAACCTGAAGGGCGGCCAGCTCGACGACCTCACGCTGCGCCGCTACCACGAGACCATCGACCCGGCGAGCCCGCTGATCGTGCTGCTCTCGCCGCGCGGCACCCCGGAGCCCTACTACGCAGGCGTGCGCTGGCTGGCCGAGGGCGAAGCGCCGGTGCCCGATGCGGAGACGCTATGGCAGGCCGAGGGCGACAAGCTGACACCGACCACGCCGGTGACGCTCAAGGCCACGCTGGGCCAGCTCGACTACGAGATCGTCTACGCCATCGACAACGACTACATGGTGACGATCAGGCAGCGCGTGACCAACCGCGGCGACGCGGCGGTCAAGGTGGCGCCCTACGCGCTCGCCAATCGCATCGGCATCCCCCCGATCGACGCCTCCTACGTGGTGCACGAAGGCATGTTCGGCGTGCTCGGCGACACCTACGAGGAGGTCGACTACGACGGGCTGATGGAGGAGCCGGGGGGCCTCGTGCAGCGCACGACCACCGGCGGCTGGCTCGGCTTCACGCACAAGTACTGGTCGCTGATCCTGGTGCCGGACCAGGCTACGCCGGCCACCGCGCGCTACGTCTACTCGCGCGTCGACACCCGCGATCGCTTCCAGTCGGACGTCACCTATCCGATGCAGGAGGTGGCGCCGGGCGGCTCGGTGGAGACGCAGGTACGGGTCTTCGCCGGCGCGCGCGAGCCGGAGGTGATCGACCGCTACGACGAGGAGGGCGTGCACCGCTTCTACCTCGCCGTCGACTACGGCTGGATCTTCTTCCTCTCGCGACCGATCTACCTGGCGCTGCACTGGTTCCACGGCATCGTCGGCAACTTCGGCGTCGCCATCCTGCTGCTCGTGGTCTGCGTGCGCATCCTGCTCTTCCCGCTGGCCAACAAGGCCTACAAGTCGATGGGCAAGATGCGCGTGCTGCAGCCCAAGATGCTGGAGCTGCGCGAGCGCTACAAGGACGACAAGGCGAAGTTCCAGCAGGAGATCATGGCGCTCTACAAGAAGGAGGGCGCCAACCCGCTGGCCGGCTGCCTGCCGATCCTCGTGCAGATCCCGATCTTCATCGCGCTCTACAACGTGCTCTACGGCACGATCGAGATGCGCCATGCGCCCTTCTTCGGGTGGATCCAGGACCTCTCGGCACCCGATCCGACGTCGTGGATGAACCTCTTCGGCCTCCTGCCCTACGACGTGCCGAACATGGGGATTCTCAGTTTCTTCTCGCTCGGCGTCTGGCCCATCCTGATGGGCATCACCATGTGGCTGCAGTACCGGCTCAACCCGCAGCCGACCGATCCGGTGCAGGCGAAGATCTTCGCCTGGATGCCGATCATCTTCACCTTCATGCTCGGCCACTTCGCCGCCGGCCTGGTGATCTACTGGGCCTGGAACAACATCCTCTCGATGGGCCAGCAGATCATCATCATGTATCGCCTGGGCATGCCGATCGGCCGCAAGGCGAACGCCGCCGCGGCGGCGACGGCGGCGGCTGCCGCCAAGCCGGCGGCCGAGGAGAAGCCCAAGGAGCCGGCCGGCCCGCCGAAGCCGCAGCCGCGCGCGCTGCCGCAGCGCCTGCTGCCCAAGGAGTCGAAGCCGGGCAAGAAGTCGGCCCGGAAGCGCTAGGCTTCCCGCCATGGGATCCGACGAGGCGGGGGCGCTCGAGTTCGGGCGCTGGCTCTTCGCGCAGGACTGCCGCTTCGTCGCCGGCGCCGCGACCGAGGCGGCGCTGCCGCCCGGCGGCCTGCCGGAGGTCGCCTTCGCCGGCCGCTCCAACGTCGGCAAGTCGAGCCTGGTGAACGCGCTGACCGGGCGGAAGACGCTGGCGCACGTCTCGCGCACGCCAGGCCGCACGCAGCAGCTCAACTTCTTCGAACTCGGCCGCCGCCTGCTGCTGGTCGACCTGCCCGGCTACGGCTACGCCAAGGTGTCGAAGTCGTCGGTGGCGAGCTGGCAGCGGCTGATCGAGCGCTATCTCAAGGGCCGCGCCGCGCTGCGCCGCGTCCTGGTGCTGCTCGACACGCGCCACGGCCTGAAGGAGGTCGACCGCGGCGTGCTCGACGGTCTGGACGAGGCGGCGCAGTCCTACCAGGTGGTGCTGACCAAGGCCGACCTCGCCAAGCCGGCCGAGCAGGAGGCGCGGCTGGCCGAGGTGGCCACGGCGCTCGCCAAGCGGCGCGCCGCGCATCCCGTGGTGCACCTGACATCGGCCGCGAGCGGTCAGGGCATCGAGGCGCTGCGCGCCGAGCTTGCCGCCCTTTCAGCGGCGAGCGCCCGCCGCTAGAGTGGCGCCGCCGCAAGAGGGAGCGCGATGACGACGGAAAAGAACATCTCGGAGACCAAGAACTGGCTGCGCACGGCGCGCACGATCACCGAGGCGCTGCCCTTCATGCGCCGCTACGCCGGCAAGGTCTTCGTCATCAAGTACGGCGGCCACGCGATGGGCGACGACGAGCTCGCCAACACCTTCGCGCGCGACATCGTGCTCTTGAAGCAGGTGGGCGTGAACCCGATCGTCGTGCACGGCGGCGGTCCGCAGATCGGCGCCATGCTCGACCGCCTGAAGATCCGTTCGGAGTTCGTGCAGGGCCTGCGCGTCACCGACCTGGACACGGTCGAGATCGTCGAGATGGTGCTCTCCGGCTCGATCAACAAGGAGCTGGTGACCGCGATCAACCGCGCCGGCGGCACCGCCATCGGACTTTCCGGCAAGGACGGCAGCCTGATCCGCGCCACCAAGGTCCGCCGCACGCAGAAGGACCCCGGCTCCAACATCGAGAAGATCCTCGACCTCGGCTTCGTCGGCGAGCCGGAGCACATCAACCCGCACATCCTGGCGGCGCTCGAGCACTCGGGCATGATCCCGGTGATCGCGCCGATCGGCGTCGGACCGCAGGGCGAGACCTTCAACATCAACGCCGACACCGTGGCGGGTGCGATCGCCGCCGCCGTGGGTGCGGCGCGCCTGCTGATGCTGACCGACGTCGCCGGCGTCCTCGACAAGGAGAAGAACCTGGTGCCCGACCTGACGGTCGCCGCGATCCGCCGCATGATGGCGGACGGCACCATCACCGGCGGCATGATCCCCAAGCTCGAGACCTGCGTGCACGCGGTCGAGAACGGCGTCGACGCGGCGGTCATCCTGGATGGACGCGTGCCGCACGCGCTGCTGCTGGAGATCTTCACCGAGCGGGGCATCGGCACGCTGGTCCGCCGCGGCTGAGACGCCGAAGAAAAACGAGGGGGCTCTGAGAGAGGCATGGACGCGACGGCACTGGAGGGTGTGATCGAGCGCGCGTGGGACGGGCGCGACGGCATCAGCACCGCCACGACCGGTGAGGTGCGGAGCGCCGTGGAGGTCGCACTCGACGGCCTGGACGGCGGCCGCTTCCGCGTTGCCGAGAAGGTGAACGGCCGCTGGCAGGTGAACCAATGGCTGAAGAAGGCGGTGCTGCTGTCCTTCCGCCTGAAGGACATGAAGGCAATCCCGGGGGGCCCGGGTGCCGCGCCCTGGTGGGACAAGATCGACAGCAAGTTCGCCGGCTGGAGTTCCGACCAGTTCAAGCAGGCCGGTTTTCGCGCCGTGCCCGGCTCCATCGTGCGACACTCGGCCTACATCGCGCCCAACGTCATTCTCATGCCGAGCTTCGTGAACCTTGGCGCGCGGGTCGACAGCGGCACCATGGTCGACACTTGGGTCACCATCGGGTCGTGCGCGCAGATCGGCAAGAACTGCCACATCTCCGGCGGCGTGGGCATCGGCGGCGTCCTCGAGCCGTTGCAGGCCGGGCCGGTGGTCATCGAGGACAACTGCTTCATCGGCGCGCGCTCGGAGATCGTCGAGGGCGTGGTGGTGGGCGAAGGCTCGGTCGTCTCCATGGGCGTCTTCATCGGCGCTTCGACCAAGATCGTCGACCGGGAAACCGGCGAGATCCACGTCGGCCGCGTGCCGCCCTATTCCGTCGTGGTCTCCGGCGCGCTACCCGGCAAAGCCTTACCGAACGGGTCGCCTGGCCCCAGCCTCTACTGCGCGGTGATCGTGAAGAAGGTCGACGCGCAGACGCGTTCGAAGACTTCGATCAACGAGCTGCTGCGCGACTGAACCGATGCCGACCGCCCAGCTCGATCCCGTGGCATTGGCGCAGGCGCTGATCCGCTGCCCCAGCGTCACGCCGATCGACGCGGGCGCGCTCGACGTGCTGCAGGACGCGCTCGAGGGGCTGGGATTCCGCTGCCGGCGGATGGTCTTCGAGGAGGCCGGCACCGAGCCGGTCGACAACCTCTATGCCCGGCTCGGCAACGGCGGCCGCAATCTCTGCTTTGCCGGCCACACCGACGTGGTGCCGACCGGCGACAAGGCCGCCTGGTCGGTCGATCCCTTCGCCGCGACCCTGAGCGAGGGCTGGCTGATCGGCCGCGGCGCCGCCGACATGAAGGCGGCCATCGCCTGCTGGACAGCGGCGGTGGCGGGCTTCCTCTCCCGGCGCGGGCCGCAGTTCGGCGGCTCGCTCTCGCTTTTGATCACCGGCGACGAGGAGGCGGCCAGCATCAACGGCACGCGCAAGGTGCTGAAGCAGCTGCTGAACGAGGGCGAGAAGCTGGACGCCTGCGTCGTCGGCGAGCCGACCTCGGTCGAGCGCGTCGGCGACATGGTGAAGATCGGCCGCCGCGGCTCGCTTTCCGGCGAGATCGTCGTCGAGGGCGTGCAGGGCCACACCGCCTACCCGCACCTCGCCGACAACCCGGCGCACCGCCTCGTGCGCCTCCTCACCCTGATGACCGAGGAGCCGCTGGACCGGGGCAGCGCCCACTTCCAGCCCTCGACCCTGCAGATCACCTCGATCGACATCGGCAACCCGGCGAGCAACGTGATCCCGCGCCAGGCCAAGGCCCGCTTCAACGTCCGCTTCAACGATCTGCACTCCGGCGCCGGCATCGAGCGCTGGGTGCGCGAGCGCATGGCGCGGGTCGGCGGCAAGATCGAACTCTCGGTGCGCATCTCCGGCGAGTCCTTCCTGACCGCACCGGGACCGCTGAGCGCACTGGTGGAACGGGCGGTGAAGGCCGAAACCAATGCCGAGACCGAGCTCGGCACCACCGGCGGCACCTCGGACGCGCGCTTCATCAAGGACTTCTGCCCGGTGGTCGAGCTCGGATTGCAGAACGACACCGCGCACAAGGTGGACGAGCGCGTACGCGTCAGCGACATCGCGCTGCTCGCCCGCATCTACGGCCGGATCCTGGACGGCTACTTCGCCGCGGCATGATCCCGTCGCGCGCCGAAATCATCAATTCGACGGTCGGCGGCGTCCGCCTGCTCCTCTTCAAGCCGGACGGCCTGCAGCGCCTCACCCGCGACGGCGGTGCGGCGTGGCGGTCGTTCTTCGCGCTGATCCTGAGCCTGCCGGCCCTGTTCTTCCTGCTCGAGGGTCTGCGCGGCACCTTCGCCCTGGAGGAGCCCGGCCTGCACTTCTACGGCCTTTGGCTGCTGACCGAGACGGTGATCTGGCTCGCCTATCCCGTGCTGCTGCTGACCATGTCGCGACAGCTGCCGCTGCGCATGCGCGTGCCGTTCTTCATCCAAGCACTGAATTGGCTGCTGCTGCCGGCGCAGTACCTCGCCCTGGCGGTCGGCTGGCTCTCCAAATCCACGCTCCTGCCGCACGATCTGACAGAGGCGCTGAACGTCGTGGTCGGCATCTGGGTGCTCGTGGCCGAGTGGTGGCTGGCGCGGCGCATCCTTGCCGTGGGGGCGGGTCAGGCGGCACTCCTGATCCTCCTGCACTTCATGCTGGGTTATGCACTGACCACCTGGGCGCTGGGCCGGACCGCGGTCCTCTAGTAGCGCACCTCGGCGAGGTAGAGCCCCTGCGCGGGCGCGGTCGGGCCGGCGGACCGGCGGTCCCTGGCTTCGAGCGCGGCGGCCAGGTCGGCGGCGCGCCACTTGCCGCGGCCGACCAGCGACAGCGAGCCCACCATGTTGCGCACCTGGTGATGCAAGAACGAACGCGCGACCGCGGTCACCTGGATCTCCTCGCCCGCGCGCGCGACGTCGAGCCGGTCAAGCGTCTTCACCGGCGAAGCCGCCTGGCACTCGGCAGCCCGGAAGGAGGAGAAGTCGTGGTGGCCGACGAGACGCTGCGCCGCCTCGTGCATCGCCTGGGCGTCGAGCGCCACCGGCAGCCACCACACCCGCGCCTTGTCGAGCGTCGGCGGCGCGTTGCGGTTCAGGATCCGGTAGAGATAGCGACGCGCCCTCGCCGAGAAGCGGGCGTGGAAGTCTTCCGCCACCGCCTCGGCCGCCAGCACCACCACCGGCCAGCCCTTGAGATGGTCGTTCAGCGCCAGGCGGACGGTGTCGGCGCTGGCTTCCTTGGCGAGGTCGACGTGCGCCACCTGGCCCAGCGCGTGCACGCCGGCATCGGTGCGCCCGGAGCCCTGCACCGCGGCCGTCTCGCCGGTGAAGCCAAGCACCGCTGCTTCCACCACCTCCTGCACCGAGAGGCCGTTCGCCTGGCGCTGCCAGCCGACGAAGGGCGCGCCGTCGTACTCGAGGGTGAGCTTCCAGCGGGTCACGGCAGCACCGTGCCGGCCGGGATCGGGAAGCCGCGCAGGAAATCGGCCGCGGGCAGCGCCGCCCTGCCCTCCCGCTGCAGTTCCAGAATGTCGAGCGAGCCTTGGCCGCAGGCGACGACGAGACGGCCGGGCCGCGTCAACACGCTGCCAGCTTCGCCACGGCCCTCGCCCAGGCGGGCGCTGAGCACGCGGACACGCTGACCCTGCAGCTCGAAGAAACTGCCCGGCCAAGGGAAGAAGGCACGGACCTGCCGCTCGAGCCGCTCGGCCGGCTGGCGCCAGTCGAGCCGGCTCTCGGCGCGGCTCAGCTTGCGCGCGTAGGTGACGCCGGCCGAGGGCTGCGGCCGCGGCACGATGCGCGTCGCCGCCCAGTCGCCCAGCGCCTCGACCAGCAGGCGTGCGCCCTCCGCCGCCAGGCGGTCGTGCAGGCTGGCGCCGGTCTCCGTCGCGGTGATCGGCGTCTTGCGTCGCGCGAGGATGGGACCGCTGTCGAGCCCCTCGTCCATCAGCATGATGGTGACGCCGGTTTCGACATCGCCCTCCAGGATCGCGCGCTGGATCGGCGCCGCGCCACGCCAGCGCGGCAGCAGCGAGGGATGCACGTTGAGGCAGCCCAGGCGCGGCGCTTCCAGCACGGCCAGCGGCAGCAGAAGGCCGTAGGCGACGACCACCGCGGCATCGAGCGCCAGCATGCGGAAGGAGTCCTGCTCGTCCGGCGGTTTCAGGCTGGCCGGCGTGCGCACGAGCAGTCCGCGCTCCGCAGCGAAGGCGGCGACCGGAGTCGGGCGCTCGCGCTGGCCGCGGCCCGCCGGGCACGGCGGCTGGCTGTAGACGGCAGCGATCTCGTGGCCGGCATCGATCAGCGCCCCGAGGGTCGGCAGCGCGAATTCGGGCGCGCCCAGGAAGGCCAGGCGCAGGCGGGGCATCGTCAGGCCGTCTCGAAGGCGCCCTGCTTCTTCGCCTTCACGAGCTTGCGCAGGATCATGCTGCGCTTGAGGGCCGAGATGTGATCGACGAAGAGGATGCCGTCGAGATGGTCGATCTCGTGCTGGATGCAGGTGGCGAGCAGGCCTTCGGCCTCGAGCAGGCGGCGCTCGCCGCCGCGGTCGAGATAGGCGACGCGGATCGCGCGCGGGCGCACCACGTCGGCATAGTGCTCGGGCAGCGACAGGCAACCCTCGTTGGCCGTGGCGTCCTCCTCGCTGACCCAGAGGATCTCCGGGTTGATCAGCACGTGCGGCGCCCTTGGCCCGGTCTTCGGTGCCGCGTCGACGACGATCAGGCGCTTCAGCTGGCCGACCTGCGGAGCCGCGAGCCCGATGCCGGGCGCGGCGTACATGGTCTCGAGCAGGTCGTCGGCCAGCTGGCGCACGGCATCGTCGACCTTGGCGACAGGCTCGGCGGTCCGCTTCAGACGCGGATCGGGCGCAACGATGATGGGAAGGCGGGCCATGGCGCGGTTTACCTAGGGTGCTTGGTGGCGAGCGTCAACGGCCAGAAAAGAGGCGCTTAATCCCTCCACCATGCGCAGCATTGGGGGAGGGTAGGGAGGGGGTGTCGACACCTGGAGCTGCTTCGTCGAGACTCCCTCCCCAACCCCCCCCCAGCTTCGCTGGCGGAGGGGGCTTAGGTCGTCTCAAATCGCACTCACTGCCCTGAGGCCCTCCAGCACCGCCTCCTCGGCCGAGCGGGGCGCGAGGCAGTCGCCGATCAGGTGCAGCTCGATGTCGAGTCCGCGGAGCTCGTCGGCCAGCTCGTCCACCGCCTCCTGGCCCTGCGCCAGGACCAAGGTGTCGACACCCTCGAAAATGACCGGCTCGCCCGAGGCGATGTGCTGGAAGTAGGCGGTCTCGCCGTCGACGCCGTAGAGCCGGGCGTAGGGGATCACCTCGACGCCCAGCCTGTGCAGCGTCCCCGCCCAGTTGTCGCGCACATACTGCGGGATCACCTGTCCCGCCGTCAGGCCGGCCACGGCCAGGCGCACGCGGCAGCCGTCGCGCGCCAGCTTCTCGGCGATGCCCATGCCGATCCAGTCGCAGCGCCAGTCGGCCACCACCACGGAAGAGCCGACGTTGGCCTCGCCCTTCAACACCTGCCAGGCATCGACGAGGTGCCCGCTCTCCGCGCCCTCGATCGCCGGCCAGCGCGGCTTGCCGCCGGTGGCGAGGATGAGCGCATCGGGCCTCTCGCGCTCGACCAGCGACGGGTCGACGCGCTTGTTCTTCACCACCTTCACGCCGGCGCGCGCCAGCTCGCCTTCCAGGTTGGTGACGAGGCCGCCGAACTCGGCGCGGCCGGGCAGCAATTGCGCGAGGAGAGCCTGGCCGCCGAGACGGCCGGTCGCCTCATAGAGCGTCACGTCGTGCCCGCGCTCGGCGGCGACGGCGGCCGCCTTCATGCCGCCGGGGCCGCCGCCCACCACCATGACCCTGCGGCGCTTCGCCGCCTGCGCGCGCTTGCCTTGTCGCTCGGGGTAGGCGAGCTCGCGTCCCGTCTCCGGGTGCTGGATGCAGGAGATCACGTGGCCGAGATGGAAGTGGCCGATACAGGCCTGATTGCAGGCGATACAGGCGCGGATGTCGTCCGGCCGCCTTTCGCGCGCCTTGTTCGGCATCTCCGGATCGGCGATCAGCGCGCGCGTCATGCCGCACATGTCGGCCTGGCCGGAGGCCACGACCTGCTCGGCCTGCTGCGGCTGGTTGATCCGGCCGGCGACGAAGACCGGAATTCTCACCCTGGCTTTCACCGTCGCGGCGAAGGGCGCGACGTAGGCGTTGGCGATGATCATCGGCGGGACGATGTGCACGGCGCCGCCGAGCGAGGCCGAGGTGCCGGCGATGACGTTGATGTAGTCGAGACGCGACTCGAGCGCGACGATGGCGGCCAGCGACTCCGCCTCGGTCAGCCCCTCGCTGTCGGCCTCGTCGCCGGAGAGCCTGAGGCCCACCGCCTTGTCCGGGCCGACGGCGGCGCGCACGGCGTCCAGCACCTCCTCGAGGAAGCGCAGACGGTTGCGCTCGCTGCCGCCGTAGCGGTCCGCGCGCCGGTTCACCCGCGGGTTCAGGAACTGCGAAGGCAGGTAGCCGTGCGAGCCGACGATCTCCACGCCGTCCAGACCGGCGGTGGTCAGCCGCCGCGCCGCGCCGGCATAGCCCTCGATGATCTCGGCGATGATGCGCTTGCTCATCGGCCGCGGCATCACGTGGAAGCGCTCGTTCGGCACCGCCGAGGGCGCGTAGGCCACCGGCAAGGCACCGTCCTGGCTTTCCATGATCTCGCGGCCGGGGTGGAAGAGCTGGCCGTAGACCATGGTGCCTTCGGCATGCAGCGCATCGGCCAGCCTGCGGTAGCCGGGGATGCAGTCATCGCTCGTCGCCATCAGCAT
>DATEDK010000044.1:0-5145 GCA_035281685.1 Kiloniellales bacterium
AGAACGGCACGGATTCCTGGACGCTCTTCCCGCCGACGGCGCGCTGCATTCAGCTCGACGTCGACAGCCTGGAGGTCGGCCGCAACTACGAGGCGCTGCGACTCGTCGGTGACGCCAGGCTGACGCTGCAGGCATTGACAGCGGCGCTGCAGGGCCGGGACCTCGGCAAGCGCCGCTCGGCGCGCGCGGCGCTGACCGCGCGCATCGCGGAAGGCCGCGCCCGCCACCAGGCGGAGGCGAAGCCGCTCCTGGAATCGACGAAGAGCCCGGTCCGGCCCGAGCGTATCATGGCGGAGCTCCGCCGCGTGCTGACCGCCGACGCCATCGTCGTGGCCGACGCGAGCTACGCCTCGATCTGGTGCGTGAACTACCTGCCGGCGCTGCGTCCGGGGCAGCGGTTCCTGACGCCGCGCGGTCTTGCGGGCCTTGGCTGGGGCCTGCCGCTGGCGCTGGGCGCCAAGCTCGCCGCGCCCGAGGCGCCGGTCTTCTGCGTCGCCGGCGACGGCGGCTTCGCGCACGTCTGGTCGGAGCTGGAGACCAGCCGCCGGCACGGCATCAAGGTCGTGCTGACCGTGCTGAACAACCAGGTGCTCGGCTACCAGAAGCACGCCGAGGACGTGCTCTTCGGCGCGCACACCACGGCGGTCGACTTCCAGCCCGTCGACCATGCCGCCATCGCGCGCGCCTGCGGCCTCAATGGCCACCGCGTCGAGCGGGCGGAGGACTACGCGCCGGCGCTGAAGGCCGCGCTCGCCGCCGAGCGCACCACGGTGATCGACGTGCTCGCCGACCCCGACGCCTATCCGCCGATCACCGCCTTCGAGGGACGGCTCTAGATGATCTACGTCGAGTACATCGAGCGCGACCGCTTCCTGCCCTTCGACATCTTCCGCTATCTCGGCGACCAGTCTGCCTGGACCGATCCCGACGACACGCTGGTCGGCTCCTTCGGCCGCACCATGCGCATCGGCCCCATGCCGAGCTATCTCGCCTTCTGGGAATGCGGCGGCATGCAGCGCATGGATGAATGGGAAGCGCATTTCCGCAGCCCGGCCGCACAGAACGACCGGCACGAGCGCGCCACGCACGCCGCCATCCACCTGCAGCGCGGCGGCTGCTACGACGTCGTGCAGCGCGGGCCGAAGATCGACCGCGACCAGCTCTACGCCATCGAGTACTTCGCCGCCGGGCCCGAGGTCGCGGATGCCGCGCTGAAGAAGCACTTCACGGTGCGCGCCAAGGCGCAGCAGACCGCGACGCTTAACTTCGTGCTGCGCCGGATCGGCATGCTGGGCCCCCCGCCCGGCTGCCTCGCCGTCTGGAGCTTCGCCGACTATGTCGCGCTGGAGCCCTTCGAGCGCGCACGCACCGCCACAGACTTCGCGCCGAGCGAAGTCGGCATCTACCGCTGGTTCGGGAAGGAGATCCTTTAGGAGAGAAACGCCCGGCGCCGCCACGTCGGCTGGCGCCGGGCCGGTACCGCTACTTCTTCGCCGTCTTGGCGGCGTCCTTGGCGGTCTTGTCCTTCTTCGGCTTCTTCTTTTCCTTGCTGGGTCTCATCTGGCCCTTGGCCATGGCTTCCTCCCCTTGATTGCGCGCGCCACCGGCCGCGCACCGCCAGCAATTCTGCGGTCGTTCGGGCGAGTCTTCAAATCTGACGTGCGAAAGGACTACCGACCGACACCCCTCACCCTGTCCCTCTCCCCCTCCGGGGGCGAGGGGACCCCTGGCCTTCTGTTCTTCGGGGATCGCTCCCTCCCCGCGACGTTGCCGTCCCCTCGCCCCGCTTGCGGGGAGAGGGACAGGGTGAGGGGCCTTTGTCGTTAGGGAATTCAGCCCAGACATAGGCCGGATCGACCTCCGGCGAGTCGAGGTAGCAAACGGGCGAGGCAGGCTCGTTCTGCGGCGGTCGCTTCACCTTCCTCCTCACACCACGTTCTCCTCGATGATCGGCTCGTTCTTCGGGATGCGGTCGTAGCCGAAGCGCGACAGATCGAGCGTCACGTAGCGGCCTTCCGCGATCAGCTCCGAAAGCGCGCGGCCCACGGCCGGGCTCTGCTGCAGGCCGTGTCCGGAGAAGCCGTTGCACAAGAGGAAGTTCCGCACCTCCGGATGCGGCCCCAGCACGGCATTCTGGTCGAAGAGGTTGTAGTCGTAGTGCCCGGCCCAGGAGTTCACCACCTTGATCGTCTCCAGGGCCGGAATGCGCTCGGCCAGCAGCGGCCAGAGCGTCTCTTCGAAGAAGTCGTGGTCGACCTCCGGGCTGCGGCTGTCCGGATCGTTCGCCTCCTCGGGCTGGATGCCGCAGACGTAGAACTGGCCCTCCGGCCGGAGCCAGGCGCCGGTCTTGTCGATCACCAGCGGGCAATCCGGCAGCGGAGTCGGACAGTCGACGACGAAGACGTTGCGCTTCTTCGGCCGCACCGGGAGCGCGATGCCGGCCATGGCCGCGACCTCCGCACCGAAGAGGCCGGAGGCGTTCACCACCGTGCCGCAGTCGATGCGCCCGCCCTCGCGCAGGTGAACGGCGGCGATGCGATCGCCGTCGCGCTCGAGGCCCACCACCTCGTCGTGGCGGTACTCCGCCCCCTGTGCGCGCGCCTTGCGGCGGAAGCCCTGCAGCAGCTGCTGCGGGTCGAGCCAGCCTTCCATGGAGAGGCCGAGACAGCCGGCGGCAATCCCCTCGGTCGAGAGCCAGGGGAAGCGCGCCTTGAGGCCGGCGGGGTCGAGCACGACGTTGTTCGCGCCCATCTCGACCTGCAGCCGGTGGTTCTTCTCCAGGATCGCCTTGCCGGCCTCGCTCGCGAGGAAGAGGTAGCCCCTCTCCTTGAGGCCGATCGCGGGCACGTCGCCGTCGACCGCCAGGTGGTCGGCGACGTGGCGCAGGAAGTCGATGCCGAAGAGCGAAATCGCGATGTTCTCGGGCGTGGAGAACTGCTGGCGGATCGAGCCGGCCGAGCGCGTCGTGGCGCAGTAGGTGTAGGTCGGGTCCTTCTCGACGACCAGCACGCGGCCCTGGAAGCCCTTGCGCGCGGTCAGCCAATAGGCCGTCGAGGAGCCCATCACCGCTCCGCCGACGATCACCACGTCATAGGTCTGCGTCATGCCCTAGCTCTGCCAAGGAAGCCCGGCCCGAAGCAAGGGGGCCCGGCGCGGAGGTGCTGTGCTATCTGTCGCGGACCTCGCCCGCCCCGCCCCCATGTCCCGCACCTCGCTCGCGCTGCGCCTCTCCGCCTACCTCGGCGCGATCTTCCTCATGCTGGGGGCGCAGCTGCCGTTCTGGCCGCTCTATCTGGAGGGCGAGGGCCTCAACGCGACGGATATCGGTGTGGTGGTGGCGGCAGCCTCCTGGGCCCGCGTCTTCGGACTGCCGCTCTGGGGCCGCGTCGCCGATCCGCCGGGACGCGGCCGGCCGACGCTGCTGGGCCTCGCCCTGGTGGGAGCGGCGGTCTACGCCGCCTTCTACCTCGTCGAGGGGTACTGGCCGGCCCTGGTCCTGCAGGTCCTGATCGGCTTCTTCACCGGCGCCCTGATCCCGCTCGGTGACAGCCAGATCCTGCAGGCGACGCGCGAGCAGGGCGTCGACTACGGCCGCGTCCGGCTCTGGGGCTCGGCCACCTTCATCCTGGGCAACCTGATCGGCGGCTGGCTGATCGCGCTGGAGAACCGCGACTGGTATTTGGCCGCCCTGGTCCTGCCGCTCTTGGCGACCGCAGCGGCTGCCTGGGCCCTGCCCCGCCGGCCGCGCGAGCGGGCAGCACGTGCGCCGGTCGGACTGCGCGTGCTCCTGCACAATCGCGCCTATCTCTCCATCGGCCTTGTCTCCTGCTTCCTTCAGGCAAGTCACGGCGCCTACTACGTCATCTCGGCGATCGCCTGGCGGGCGGCCGGCTACTCCGAGGCAGCCATCGCCTGGCTCTGGATCGAGGGCGTGGTGGCGGAGATCCTGCTGCTGGCCGCGGGCAAGCACCTGCTGCGGCGCTACGCCACCACGACGCTTCTCGCCATCGGCGGCATCGCGTCGGCAGTGCGTTGGAGCCTGACGGCCGTAACCAACGACCTCGCGCTCTTGATCGTGCTGCAAGCGCTGCACGCGCTGTCCTTCGCCATCGTGCACCTGGCCTCGGTGACTGCGCTGGCCCGCGTCGTGCCCCCGGAGCGCCTGGCGAGCGCGCAGTCGCTCTGGACCGCCGTCTACGCCGGGCTCTTCATCAGCGCCTCGATGGCGCTCGCCGGCTGGTTCTACGAGCTGCAGGGACAGGTGGCGGCCTACGGCGCGATGGCGGGCTTCAGCCTGGCCGGCCTCGTCGCACTCATGCTGCTGCGACGCTGGCTCGCGCCTCAACCCGTGCCGTAGAGCCGGTCGCCGGCGTCGCCGAGGCCCGGCAGGATGTAGCCCACGTCGTTGAGGCACTCGTCCACCGCGGCTGTCCAGATGCGGAGATGCGGGAAGCGGCGGTGCAGCAGCTCGATGCCCTCCGGCGCCGCCACCAGCGAGAGGTAGCGGATGTCGGCGGCCCCCGCCTCCTCCAGCCGCACCACCGCCGCCTCTGCCGTGTGGCCGGTCGCCAGCATGGGGTCGCAACAGAGCACGATGCGCTGGTGCAGCTCCCCGGGAAGGCGCCGGTAGTACTCCCGCGCCTCCAGCGTCACGTGGTCGCGGTAGACGCCGAGGTGGCCGACCGGCGCCTCGGGCAGCAGGTCCTGCAGGCCCTCCAGCAGGCCGTTGCCGGCCCGCAGGACCGTCACCAGCGCCGGCGGGAGGCCCGCCATGCGTCGCACCTTCGCCGGCATCAGCGGCGTCTCCACCATTCCCTCCGCCTGCGGCGCGTCAGCGAGCGCGGCATAGCCCAGCGCCCAGCCAACCCGGCGCAGCTCGGCGCGGAAGGCCGGCGGGGGCGTGTCGCGGTCGCGCAGCCGCGCCAGCGCCTCCTGCACGATCGGGTGCTCGACCACGGTGACCGGCATGAATATTCCCCCACCTCCCCCTCATGCCTCCCCGGAAAGCCCGCAGCGCTTATCCGGGGCCCATGGATGGGGTAAGCAGGGACCATCGGCAGGCCCCCCAGCCTTGTCCAGAGCTTCCCGCTCCATGGGCCCCGGATAGCGGCTTCGCCGCTTTCGGGGAGGCATGTCTCTATTGTG
>DATEDK010000045.1:0-4058 GCA_035281685.1 Kiloniellales bacterium
AAGGGTCAGATCGTCGACGAATGGCTCGAGCTGCTGGAAGACGAGGTCGACTTCCAGTCGATCGCCGACGATCTGCCGTTGGCCCCCTTCGCCAAGCCCTACAAGACGCGCGAGGAGGTGCGCCAGTATCTCGGCGGTCTCATCGGCGAGTGGGAGATGATCCACTACACCGTCGATCGCTTCGTCGAGCAGGGCGACGACGTCGTGATGATCGGCCACACGTCCTGGCGCAACCGGCGCACCGGCAAGGTCGTCGACACCCGGAAGGTCGACCTGTGGCAGTTCAAGGGCGACAAGGTCGTGAGCTTCTACGAGATGCTGGATACCTGGAAGATCGCCTCCTGCTGCATGCCCGACTGAGCGGGGCGCGCTTGTCAGCGGCGGGCTGACCGGCCATCAATCGCCGGTCCTGCCTCCGCTTCCGGAACAGCCTCCTTGGTCGCCGAGATCGCCTCCGTTGTCGCGCCGGTCTTCCTTGTCGCGCTGATCGGCTTCATCTGGGCGCGCGTCGGCGGTCGCTTCGACGGCGCGATGATCACTGCGCTGGTGATGGCGGTGGGCACGCCCTCGCTGGTCGTCGACACCTTCCTGCGCGTGCGGCCCTCGACCGAGGCCTTCGGCGAGATCGTGCTGGCCGCCATCGCGCTCTTCGCCGGCTTCGCGCTGCTTTCCTTCCTCTTCCTCAAGCTGGTCGGCTGGTCGCTGCGCGACTATATGGGCGGCCTCATGTTTCCGAACTGCGGGAACATGGGCCTTCCGCTCTCGCTCTTCGCCTTCGGCGAGCAGGGGCTGGCGCTGGCGATCGTGATCTTCGCGATCTCCGCCATCGGCAACTTCACCATCGGCACCTCGATCGCCGCCGGCACCATCGATCCCAGGGCGATCGCGCGCATGCCGATCATCTATGCGGTGATCATTTCGCTGGTCATCCTGCTGACCGGCTTCCAGGCGCCCGAATGGCTCGGCAACACGCTGAAGCTCTTGGGCGGGCTCACCATCCCGCTGATGCTGCTGGCGCTGGGCGTGTCGCTCTCGCGCCTGCGGCCCGAGCACCTGTGGAAAAGCCTGCTGCTGGCCGTGGTGCGCATCGCCAGCGGTTTCGGCGTCGGCCTCTTCGTCGCCTGGGCCTTCCAGCTCGGCGATGCGGCGCGCGGCGTCGTGGTGCTGCAGGCCTCCATGCCCAGCGCCGTCTTCAACTACCTCTTCGCCGAGCGCTACGGCCGCGACGCGCCGGGGGTTGCCGGCCTCGTGCTGGTCTCGACCCTGCTTTCCTTCGGCACACTGCCGCTCCTGCTGTGGTTCCTGCTCTAAGGGAGAAGTCCGATGAACTTCGTCGACCGCGCCGCCGCCGAGCGGGTCATCGATCCCCTGGCCCTGGTCGACTACATGGAGGCTTGCCACCGCCAGGCGCGCGCCGCCGCGGGCGACATCCTGCTGCTCGATCCGCAGGAGGGCAGCGGCGCCTCCTTCCTCTGCCGCGCCGCCTGGCGTTCCGGCAGGGCGCTCGGCATCAAGTTCGGTCCGATCATGCCGAAAAACGCGGCGAAGAACCTGCCGACGATCATCACCGTCGTGGCGATCTTCGAGGGCGAGACCGGCCAGCCGGTGGCGCTGATCGACGGCCACCCGGTCACCAACTGGAAGACGGCTGCCGACTCCGCTCTGGCGCAGCGCCACCTGGCGCGCACGGGCGCGAAGCGCCTGCTGATGATCGGCGCCGGCACGGTGGCGCCCTACCTGGTGAAGGGGCATCTGGCGGTGCGGCCGTCGCTGACGGAGGTTGCGGTCTGGAACCGCTCGCCGGCACGCGGCGAGGCGATGGTCGCCGACCTGCGCCGTATCGGCATCGAGGCAGAGCTGGAGAGCGACCTGGAACAGGCGGTGCGCCGCGCCGACATCATCTCGACCGCGACCCTGGCCGAGGCGCCGCTGGTGCGAGGTGCCTGGCTGCGACCCGGCCAGCATCTCGACCTCGTGGGCTCGTTCCTGCCGAACATGCGCGAGGCCGACAAGGCCGCGGTCACCGCCGGCCGGCTTTTCGTCGACACGCGCGACGGCACGGTCGGCCGCTGCGGCGAGATCATCGACGCGGGCGAGGCCGCGATCGAAGGCGACCTCTACGACATCGCCCAGGGCAAGGCCCGCCGCAGCGCGGAGGAGATCACCGTCTTCAAGAACGCCGGTGGCGGTCACCTCGATCTGATGACCGCGGAGTTCATCGCTCAGCGGATGGGGCTGTTCGCCTAGTTCGGAGAGGGTCCATGCACGTCATCGAACGGGCCGCTGCCGAGCGAGTGATCGACGCGCGGGCGCTGGTCGACCATCTCGAAGCCTGCCATCGCCAGGTTCGCGCCAAGGCCGACCTCATGGTGCTGGTCGACCCACGGCCCGGCAGCGCTGACTGTTTTCTGGCGGTCGCGGGGTGGCAGCCCGGCCAGGCGATGGCCCTGAAGTTCGGCTCGGTCATGCCTGCCAATGCAGCCGAGGGACTGCCCACCATCAACACGATGGTCGCCCTCTTCGAAGGCCGGACCGGTCGTCCCGTTGCGCTGATCGACGGTCATTCGGTGACCAACTGGAAGACCGCAGCGGACTCCGCGCTGGCCCAGCGCCATCTTGCTCGCGAGGGCGCGAAGCGGCTGCTGATGATCGGCGCCGGCACGCTGGCGCCCTACCTGGTGAAGGCGCACCTCGCGATCCGGCCAAGCCTCGACAAGGTCCATGTGTGGAACCGTACCGCCCCGCGCGCCCTCGCCATGGCGGCAGCCTTGGCCGAAAGCGGTATCCAGGCGTCGGTGGTAGCCGACCTGGAGGCGGCGGTGCGCGCGGCCGACGTCATCTGCGCGGCGACCATGGCGGAGGAGCCGCTGATCAGAGGCGCCTGGCTGCGGCCGGGCCAGCACCTCGACCTCGTCGGCTCCTTCCAGCCGCACATGCGCGAAGCCGACAAGGCCGCGTTGCTGGCCGGGCGGCTCTTCGTCGACAGCCGCATGACGGCCGGCCGGGTGGGCGAGATCATCGACGCCGGCGAGGCCGCGATCGAGGGCGACCTCTACGAGATCTGCCAGGGCCAGGGCCGGCGCAGCGCGGAGGAGATCACCGTCTTCAAGAACGCCGGCGGCGGTCACCTCGACCTGATGACCGCGGAGTTCATCGCCCAACGGATGGGGTTGATGGGGTAGCTCTCACTTCCCTCAGCATGTCTTCCATCGAACGATCGAGCTCTGACCCCGACGGTCCACACCTTCCTATCCATGTCTTCCCGGCTCTCCCCCCGGATAGTGCTTCGCGCTTCCGGGGTTCGGCGGGGAAGACATGAAAGGAAGAAAGCGAACTAGCGCTCCAGGTTCTCTTCCCTCAAATCCCGGCGCTGCTCGACGTTGAAGCGGCCGTCGTAGATCGGGCGGCCGCCGGTCGAGGGGCCCTGGTACTGCACGAAGAACATGAGGCCGCCGGTCTTGGTCGAGAGGTCGTGCTCGAAGTGCGGGTCGGGGTGGAAGACCACAGTGCCGGGACCGTAGCTCTTGCCGCCGATGGTGAACTCGCCCTCGAGGATGTGCCAGACCTGGGCGAAGTCGTGCTTGTGGAAGGGATGGTGAGCACCCGGCTCGTAGCGCACGAAGCCGGCGTTGGGCTCGGTCGGGTTCTCCGGGCGCGGATGGAAGACCATCTTGCTGAGTTGGCCGGGGAAGCGGAGCGTCTCCCAGTCCATCGCATTGCTGTCGACGTAGACCGGGGCCTGGTGCGTCTCCTTGCGGACGGGTTCGGACATCGCAGGGTCTCCTTCAGGGACCGGGCAGGGGACCGCCCAGGTGGAAGAGGCAATCGCCGCGCATGACTCGCGCGGGCACTCTCATACATATGAGCTCGCCGTCGGAGGGGAAGGCCAGCTCCTCGGGCGCGCGGCCTGGCGTCTCCGGATGGTGGATCAGGCAGGCGGGCTGGCCCGCCTTCACCAGGTCGCCGAGCTCGGCCAGCGGCTCGAAGAGGCCGGGCTCGTTGGCATAGAGGAAGTGCTCGTTCTCGACGCTGTAGTAGGCGGTCTTCGCGTTGGTCGA
>DATEDK010000046.1:0-6613 GCA_035281685.1 Kiloniellales bacterium
CTCCGACGGCGTGCCGGAGCCGCGGCAGGGCCCGGCCTTCGCCGGCATGGAGATCGCCACACAGACACCGCGGCCCACGACGCCCGCGGCCGAGGCCTGCGGGTTGTTCATCGTGTGGGTCGCAGCCTAACGCGGCTGGCAGTCTTCGGCCTTCACCTTGCGCACGGTCGAGGCGGGATGCTTCAGCAGGCGCTCCGGCGGCCGCACCGGCCGGCGCACCAGCTCGCCGCCGCAGTTAGGGCACTTGCCGGCGAGCACGCCCTCGGCGCAGCTCCGGCAGAAGGTGCATTCGTAGGAGCAGATGCGGGCCTCCAGGCTGGCCGGCGGCAGGTCGGTGCCGCAGCACTCGCAACAGGGTCTGAGCTCGAGCACGAAAGGCGTCTCCTCTCATGACGGGACAGGCCGGGCTGTCCGCAGGTCCCGGCCGATGTAGCAGAAGAGCGCCATGAGCACGAGGCCGCCGCCGGCGAAGGTGGCCGCCGGCGGCAGCTCGCCCAGCACCAGCCAGGCGAGCAGCGGTGCCAGCGGGGTGTCGAGCGCGCTCAGCAGCGCCGTGTCGGCGGCCGGCAGCAACCGGCAGCCTTCGGTCAGCGCGACGACGGCTCCGGCGTGCAGGGCGCCGAAGGCGGCGAGCAGCAGGAGATCGCCCCAGCCGGGCCAGAGGCGCTCCGCCGGGAGCCAGGCGAAGAGCGAGATCTGCAGCGAGGAGAGCGCCGCCGCCAGCACCATCGGCCGGCCGGCGAAGCGACGGACCAGCACGACGAAGAGAGCCATCAGCAGGGTCATCAGCAGCGCCAGGCCGTCGCCCAGGAGATTGGGCGTGCCGAGCGAGCCCGAGACCATGATCGCCACGCCGGAAAGGGCTGCCAGGCTTGCCGCCAGCGCTGCGCGCGCCGGTCGCTCCCGCAGCAGCAGCCAGCCGAAGCCGGCCGCGACGAAAGGCGCCGTGGCGTAGACCACCGTGACGTTGGCGACGCTGCTGTGCTTGAAGGCATTGAGGAAGGCAACGGTGGCGAGGCTTGAGACGCTGACCACCAGCCAGCCCGGCCCACCCAACGCTTTGCCGGCCGCCCACAGCGGCTGGCGTGCGGCCGCCACGAGATAGAGCAGGATCAGCGGACCGGCGAAGAGCCCACGCCAGAACAGCACCGCCCAGGCGTCGGCGGCGGTCCCCTTGGTGAAGATTCGGGCTGCACTCCAGGCGACCGCCGAGAACAGCACCAGCAAGACACCCCGTCGCCGACCGATGTCCGCCGTGCTCTGCATGGCCGCCGCCTCCATGGTTGAATCGGGCGGCAGTCTAGGGAACCGCTGCTGCCACTTGGCTGTCAGCAGGCTTCGGCTAAGCTTTGCGTCGTGCAGCGTACCGACCGCCTGTTCCAGCTGATCCAGTTGCTGCGCGCCGCACGGCGTCCGATGACGGCGGCCGCGCTCGCCCTCGAACTCGAGATTTCCAGGCGCACGCTCTATCGCGACGTGGCGACGCTGATGGCGCTGCGCGTGCCGATCGAGGGCGCGGCCGGAGTCGGCTATGTCATGCGTCCCGGTTATGACCTGCCGCCGCTGATGTTCACGCGGGCGGAGATCGAGGCGCTGCTCGTCGGCATGGCGCTGCTCCGGCGCACCGGAGACCGCGGCCTGCGACGCGCCGCGGCCTCGGCCCTGCAGAAGATCGGTCAGGTGCTGCCGAGCGAAGCGCCGCTGCGCGCCGCGCCGCCGCTCTTCGTCTCCGCCTGGGAGCCGCAGGTGCCGGCAGAGGCCGATCTCACCCTGGTGCGCGCCGCCATCGCGGAGGAGCGCATCCTCTCGCTGCGCTATCGCGATGCCACGGGTGCGGCGACGCGACGGCGCATCAGGCCGCTTGCCGTCGTGTTCTACGCCGATGCGCCGGTGATCGCCGCCTGGTGCGAGCTGCGGCAGGACTTCCGCCACTTCCGTCCGGACCGCATCCAGTCGTGCCGGCGCCTCGATGCCTTCTTCCGCGGCGAGGGCGACGGGCTGCGCCGGCAGTGGCTGAGCCGGCAGCCGGATCTCTCCCTCTAGTCGCGCGCGCGGCACCAGAAGCGGTACATGGCGGCGAAGCTACCCGGCCGCGCCTCCTCGAAGGCCCGCCAGAGCGAGAGGTCGTGCTCGGCCCCGGGCTCCGGGTGCTGCTCGCGGAAGAGCTCCAGCGTACGCCGGTCGACGATCTCGAAGCCGAGGAACTCCAGCTCGAGCTGCCGCAGCAGAAGGGCGATCTCGCCCAGGGTGAAGTCGTGCTCCTCGACGTGGAACAGGAGATCGCGCAGGCCGTCGAGGTCCCAGGAGTCGAAGAAGGAGAAGGCGAAGGCCACCTCGGGCCGGCTGCGGTTCTCGATCAGCCGGTGGCGCGCGCGGCGCAGGAAGGGGGCGTCGATCGGCTTGCCATGGCGGGAGCCGAAGAGACGGCGTACCGCGCGCAAAGGCTCGCGGCCGAGCCGGCTGTAGAGGCCGATGCGCATGTAGCCGCCCGGCGCCAGCAGGCCGCGCAGCACGCGCCAGCCGGCGGCGGGGTCGGCCAGGTGATGCAGCACGCCCATGCAGTCGATCACCTCGAAGCGGCCCTCGTGCCGGTCCAGCGCAGTGATGTCGGCCTCGGCGAAATCGATTTGGTTGAGGCCGAGCGCCGCTGCGCGCTGCCGCGCGTAGGCGAGCGAGGCGCGGCTGAGGTCGACGGCGAGCACCTCGGCCCCGGCGAAGCGGCTGGCGGTGCGCAGCGCCTGCTCGCCGGTGCCGCAGCCCGCGACCAGTACGCTGATCGGCCCGGCCGGTGTCTCGAGCGAGAGCGCGGGGAAGAGGCCGCGCAGCACCTCGGCGAGCGGGCGCGGCTCGGGCAGGTTGGTGGCGAGCCAGCGCGGATAGGGATTGGCCTCGTACTGCTGCTTGACCGCAGCCGAAGCGCCGTCGCCGATCGGCGTCAGCGCCGGCACGGCGCCGGCGAGCCGGCGGCGCTCGGCGGGCTCCTCGACCAGCCGCCGGCGTGCCTCGGCGACGATCGGGCTTTCCGCAAGGGCGGGCCAGGGCTGCTGCTCCGGCCAGGGGCGATAGCAGGCGTGCACCAGCAGCTCGACCGGCGAGGCGCCGCCCTGCGCGACCCGCCGCGCCAGGTTGCTCAGCATGGCTTCCTCCGCCGGCGTCTCGAGCCAGGCGTGCGCGGAAAGCCCGGCCTGCAGCGCCAGCGCCGCCAGGGGTTCCGGCCGCTCGGAGAGGATCCAGGCGAGCCGCGGTCGCTCGACCAGCGCGCGCAGCGCGAAGCGCCGCATCGCGGTCAGCGCCGCTTCGCGCTCCAACGTCAGCGCCTGGGCGCGTGCCAGGAGGAGCAGGAACAGGGGATCGTTCAGCTGCTGCTGCACCGCCGGCTCGAGCATGCAGGCTTCGACGGTCGGCTGGTCGCCGCGGTCGACATTGAGCCAGAGATGGCGCACGGCCGGGCGCGCATCGAGCAGGGTCCAGGCCGCCGGCGCGACATCGTGCGGACTGACGTCGGGTGCCGTCAGCAGGCGGCACAGGCTTTCGATGACCGCGGGACTGCCCTGCGCCAGGTTGGCGCCGGCCAGCGCCTCGGTCAGCGCGCGGCGGTAGCGCCGCTCGACAGGTGCCAGGCGCTCGGCGATGAAGTGCTGGACCATGGCCTCCTGCGGCCGACCGGCGCGGGCGAGCGCGAGGCCCATGCGGTGCGGTACCTCGGCCGACTGTGGCGCCGCGGCGCGTGCCTGCTGGTAGGCGGCTCCGGCCGCGCGCAGATCGCCCGCGGCGAGGCGGGCCAGGGCTTCCGACAGGTGCGTCTCCGCGGCGGCTGGCGTTGCCGGCTGCAAAGCTCTATCTCCTCCCCCTCGGTCGCATGGCGGGCGAAGCTTGTGCCATGATTGCGCGACCGAGGGGAGGGGATGGCATGGCCGCCGACGATCTCTGCTACATCAGCGCCGCCGAGGCGCTGGCTCTGTTCCGCAAGAAGAAGCTGTCGCCGGTCGAGCTGATGAAGGCGGTGATCAAGCGCGCGGAGAAGACCGAGCCCAAGGTCAATGCGCTGCCGATCCGCCGTTTCGACGAGGCGCTGGCCGAAGCCAAGGAGGCCGAGGCGGTCTACATGAAGCGCGGCGCCGAGCCGCGGTCGCTCGAAGGCATTCCGCTCGCGGTCAAGGACGAAACGCTGATCGAGGGCACGCGCACGACCTTCGGCTCGCTGATCTACAAGGATTCGATCGACAAGGAGACCAACCCCTCGATCGAGCGGGTCCTGGGCGCCGGCGCCATCATGCATGCGCGCTCGGCCGCGCCGGAGTTCTCCTGCGCGCCTTACACGCACTCGCGCATCCACGGCATCACCCGCACGCCCTGGAACCTCGACTATGCGCCGGGCGGCTCCTCGGGCGGCGCTGGCGCCTCGCTCGCCGCCGGCTCGACGACGCTCGCCAACGGCTCGGACATCGGCGGCTCGATCCGCATCCCGGCCTCGATGTCGGGCGTGGTCGGCTACAAGCCGCCCTTCGGCCGCAACCCGGACTCGGCGCCCTTCAACCTCGACCAGTACTGCCACGTCGGCCCCATGGCGCGCTCGGTGCTGGACTGCGCGCTCTTGCAGAACGTCATGGCCGGCCCGCATCCGAAGGACATCGTCTCGCTGCGTCCCAAGGTGACCGTGCCGACCGCGTTCAAGGCGATCAAGGGCTGGAAGATCGCCGTCTCGCTCGACCTCGACGCCTACGACGTCGACCCTGACGTGGTGGAGAACACGCTGAAGGCCGTGCAGGTCTTCCGCGACCTCGGCTGCAAGGTCGAGGAGGTGAAGCTCGGCTGGAAGCGCGAGGAGATCGCCAAGGCCGGCCGCGCGCACTTCGGCACGATCTTCGGCCCCTGGATCCAGCGCTACGCCGAGACCCACGCCGACATCATGACCGACTACGCCTTGGCCTTCGCCGCCGACAGCAAGGGCGTCACCCACGCGGACTTCGTCGAGGGGCTGGAGATCGAGGGCCGGATGTACGCCTCGCTCGGGCCGATCCTGGAGAGCCACCGCCTGCTGCTCTGCCCGACCTTGCCGCTGCCTTCGGTCAAGGCCGGCGAGAGCTACGTGACCACGCCGGTGGTGATCAACGGCAAGCCGCAGCGCTCCATCGAGGATTGGCTGATGACGATGTGCTTCAACATGATGAGCCGCTGCCCGGTGCTGGCGCTGCCGTCCGGCCTTGCGCAGACCGGCGTGCCGACCGGCCTCTCGCTGGTCGGACGCACCTACGATGACGCCACGGTGTTCCACGCGGGCGCCGCCTACGAGGCGGCGGTCGGCGGGTTCTACACCGCACCGAAGAAGCGGCCGAAGCTCTAAGCATCGGATTTTCCCCGCTTTTACCGACCCATCACTCTTGCCAGCGGCGCCCCGCGCGCTAGGCTGGTGACGGGGGAGATCATCCGTGCCGCGCCGCTATTCAGCGTTCAACCTGATTCGCCAGGGCTTCGCCGGCCACCGCGACTGGCGGCCGGCCTGGCGCCACCCGGAGCCCAAGGCCAGCTATGACGCCGTGGTCGTCGGCGGCGGCGGCCACGGCCTCGCCACCGCCTACTACCTGACGCAGAACCACGGCCTCAAGTCGGTGGCCGTGCTGGAGAAGGGCTGGCTCGGCGGCGGCAACACCGGGCGCAACACCACCGTCGTACGCTCGAACTACTTCTATCCGGAAAGCGCCGCGCTCTACGACCTGGCGCTCAGGCTCTACGAGAACCTCTCGGAAGCGCTCAACTACAACATCATGCTGAACCAGCGCGGCATGTTCTTCCTGGCGCACTCCGAGGCAGAGTTCGACATGGCGAAGCGCTCGGTCAACGCCATGCAGCTGAACGGCATCGACGCCGAGTTGCTGGATGAGCGTCAGGTGCGGCAGATGCTGCCGCTCTTGGACCTGCGCCGCTACGAACTCTGGGGCGCGACCTTCCAGCCGCGCGCCGGCACGGCGCGGCACGATGCCGTGGCCTGGGCCTACGCCCGCGCGGCCGACCATGCCGGGGTCGACATCATCCAGAACTGCGAGGTCACCGGCTTCGTCAAGGAGGGCAACCGCGTCGTCGCCATCGAGACCACGCGGGGGCGCATCGGCTGCGGCGTCGTCGGCCTTGCCGCGGCCGGGCATCAGTCGGTGCTCGCGGAGAAGGCCGGCTTCCGCCTGCCGCTGCTCTCCTACTGCCTGCAGGCGATGGTCAGCGAGGCAGTGAAGCCCGTCCTGAACCACGTCGTGCTGGCGCCGGCCGTGGGCACCTACGTCAGCCAGTCCGACAAGGGCTCGCTGGTCTTCGGCGCCGGGCTTGACCTCTATCCCTCCTACAAGCAGCGCGGCAACTTCCCGGTGACGCGCAAGATCGTCGCCGGGCTCGTCGAGATGTTCCCCTGCTTTGCGCGCCTCAAGGTGATGCGGCAGTGGGGCGGCCTGGTCGACGTCGCACCCGACTCGAGCCCGATCATCGGCCCCTCGCCGGTCAGGAACCTCTATCTCAACTGCGGCTGGGGCACCGGCGGCTTCAAGGCTATCCCGGCCGGCGGCTGGCTGCTCGCGCACTGCCTCGCGACCGGCGAGCACCATCCACTGTCGAAGGCTTTCGATCT
>DATEDK010000047.1:0-2998 GCA_035281685.1 Kiloniellales bacterium
CGCCTCATCATCCTCGACCAGCGCGGCACGGGCCTCTCCGAAACCGAAGCTGGAGGGCTCGCAACACGAGCGGAGCATGCGCACCTTCCTCCGGGGAATTCAGTCGATCTTCCACCACTAGAGCCGAAGGCCGTACGCGGAAGGGAGCTACAGCACATGCGCAACCGGTGGGATTGACGAGTGCCAGGGTAGGGCGTGACGATCCGGGCAATGATGAACTCAACTTTCTCAGCTCTGCGTATGTAGTGGAATCATGATGTTCGACATCGCACGCTTCATTGCCGAGTGCGAGGCCGCCATTACGAGTGACAGAGGCCGAGATGCAGTGCGGGAAGTTCTCACCGCCGCCATTTCGGATTCTGCGGGAATTGTAGCCCTATTCGGCGAACCCAAGCGGGCCGGAGTGCAAGAGCTGCATCGCTCTCCAAGGTTGACGATCCTGCACATAGTGTGGCCGCCGTCCTTCACTCAGACGCCGCACAACCACCTGCTTTGGGCCGAGATCGGGGTCTATAGCGGCCGTGAGGACCACCTCTTCTGGCGTCGCTGTGCGCTTGACGCCAAATGGCCGATAGAGGCCACGGGTGGAGCCTCGTTGTGCGCGGGAAGCTGTCTGTCGCTGGAACGCGACGTCATCCACTCAGTCACGAACCCTCTCGATAGAGTGACGGCCGGTTTGCACGTCTACGGCGGAGAACTAGGTTCCGCTGCGCCCAGGAGCATGTGGGATGGTGCGACATTGCTGGAAAGGCCGCTTGACTACGAGAGGGATGATCGTGCTGACCACGCCTACAACGCCCGCTTGACCGACTGAGGACGTTGCTCCTGTCCCAAACCCCTGCTTCCGCCGGCTGGGGCGAGCGGCTAGCGTGCGACCCATGCCGTTCCTTCGCCGAGTCCTAGGGTCTCGACCGTGGCGCCGCCTGCTGGCAGGGCTCGCCGGGCTCCTGCTGGCGCCCGCGGCAACGTTCGCCGACGTACGCGGTGCCACGGACATCGCGGGCGCGGCGGAGGAGGAATCCCTGCCCCGCTTCGAGGAGAGCGGCTGCTGGTTTCGCGTGCCGCGCGACCGCGACACCACCTGCGGCTGGCTGGTGGTGCCGGAGAAGCGCAGCGAGCCGCAGGGCCGCACCATCCGGCTCGCGGTGGCGATCCTGGAGCCCGACCGCGAACGGCACGAGCCGGTGGTCTATCTGACCGGCGGCCCGGGCCAGCCGACCTACATCGAGACCGCCGCCAACATCGAGACCTGGTGGGACTACGCCGACCGCGAGCCCTGGCTGCGCGGCCGCCGCCTCATCATCCTCGACCAGCGCGGCACGGGCCTTTCCGAGCCGAACCTGGACTGCCCCGGCCTCTACGATCCAACGAGCTGGTCCGGCGTCGTCTCCACGCCGGAGCACCGGCCGGACGTCACGACGAGCCAGCGGCTCGGCGTCGAGGCCTGCCGCGACCAGCTGCTGGCTTCCGACATCAACCTCACCGCCTACAACACGGCCGAGAGCGCGGCCGACGTCGCCGACCTGCGCCGGGCATTGAACATCGACCGCTGGGTGCTGTTCGGCATCTCCTACGGCACGCGGCTGGCGCTGACCGTGCTGCGCGACCACGGCGAGGGCGTGAGCGCCGCGATCCTCGACTCGGTGCTGCCGCTCGAGGTCGACTTCATCGGCGAGTCGGCGGCGACTTTCGAAGAATCGCTGCGGCGCCTCTTCGCCGACTGCCGCGCCGACTACGCCTGCGAGAGCACCTTCGGCGAGCTGCAGACGCTCTTGACCGAGAGCGTGCGCCGCTTCGACGCGGCGCCGCTGCCGCTGCGCCTGACCGAGGCGAGCGAGGCGCCGCGCTTCCTGCACCTCACCGGCCAGGACTACCTCTGGATCGTCTTTTCGGCGCTCTTCGACTGGGACCGGATCGAGCGCCTGCCGATGCTGATCCAGCGCACCGCGCTGCAGGACTACCGCTACCTCGCGACCGAGGCGCGCGCCTCCTACCTCGATGCCTATGATGACGGCTTCGCCGAGGGCATGCAGTTCTCGGTCGGCTGCAACGAGGAATTCCCCTTCTACAAGGCGAAGCCGCTGCCGCGCACGCTGGCGCTGCTCGACGGCTGGGTGGAGAGCGACTTCTACCTCTGGGCCTGCCCGCTCTGGCCTTCGGGCCGTGCCGCGGCCAGCGAGAACGAGCCGGTGCTGAGCGAGGTGCCGGTGCTGCTGCTTTCCGGCGACTACGATCCGATCACGCCGGCAAGCTGGGCCAGGCGCGTGCTCGCGTCGCTGCCGCACGGCCATCACCTGGTGTTCCGCGGCATCGGCCACGACGTGGTCGACAGCACCGACTGCGGCGGCGAGGCCGTGGCTGATTTCCTCGCCAATCCGACGAGGGCGCCAACCACGCCCTGCGTCACCGAGATGGAGCCGCCCTACTTCGTGCTCGACGAGCGCGACTGGTAGCGCCCGAAGCCGCGTCATGCGCTGGCGCCGCCGGCGCCGGGCGGGCGTGGCGTTGTGGCCCGGAGCCAGTGTTGACAATCGGCCTCCGGCCACTATAGTCCGCGCCCCGTCGCCCGGGGGCAGCCTCCGGGCGCGGTTGACGTTTTCCAGATTTCAGGCGGTAGCCAGATGTACGCGGTCATCAAGACGGGCGGCAAGCAGTACCGGGTCGCCAAGGACGACGTCCTCGTCGTCGAGAAGCTCGAGGGTGCGGCCGGCGACAAGGTCGCCTTCGGCGAGGTGCTGGCCGTCGGCGACGGCGAGTCCCTGACGCTGGGCGAGCCCCTGGTGCAGGGCGCCTCGGTCGAGGCCGAGATCGTCGAGCAGGGCCGGGGCGAGAAGATCCTGATCTTCAAGAAGCGCCGCCGGCAGAACTACCGCCGCAAGAACGGCCACCGCCAGCACGAGACGCTGGTGAAGATCACCGGCATCACCGCCTGAGGCACGAGGAGAGCGATCCATGGCACACAAGAAGGCAGGCGGCTCGTCCCGCAACGGCCGCGACA
>DATEDK010000048.1:0-4763 GCA_035281685.1 Kiloniellales bacterium
GCACGATCCCTGCGCCCGAAAGCGTCGCCGACGAGAACAAGCGCCAGGCGATCGCCCGCTCGCTGGAGTACATGGGCCTGACCGCGGGCACGCGGATCGACGCGGTGAAGATCGACAAGGTCTTCATCGGGTCCTGCACCAACGGCCGCATCGAGGACCTCCGCGCGGTCGCCGCCATCGCCGAGAAGGCGCTGAAGCGCGGCCGCCGGGTCGCGAGCCACGTTCACGCCATGGTGGTGCCGGGCTCCGGCCTGGTGAAGGAGCAGGCGGAGAGCGAGGGCCTCGACAAGCTGCTGGTCGAGGCCGGCTTCGACTGGCGCGAGCCAGGCTGCTCGATGTGCCTGGCGATGAATGCCGACAAGCTGAAGCCCGGCGAGCGCTGCGCCTCGACCTCCAACCGCAATTTCGAGGGCCGCCAAGGCCCCGGCGGGCGCACGCACCTGATGAGCCCGGCGATGGCCGCCGCCGCCGCCATCAAGGGCGGCATCGCCGACGTGCGGGAGCTGCTGTAGGCCCTAAAGGGTGCCGCGGTCGCTCCGTCGAGCACCTTGCTACTTGGCCCATCCTTCGAGACGCCCTGCTGCGCAGGGCTCCTCAGGATGAGGTTCTTTGTTTGTCGACAAACCCACAAACCTCATCCTGAGGAGCGGTGCGCAGCACCGCGTCTCGAAGGATGGGCCGAGGGGCACTGCCGCTCGGCCTCCATCTGGTTTACAGCCCAGAGAACCCGCGCCGACCCGTCGCCGCACGGTTCCCCTCGTCGCCAAAGTGACCTAACCTGAGCCCGGATGGCCGCGCGGTACCGGCGCAGGCCTTGGGGGAGATCGAGCCATGACCCGTGTCCTGGCCCTGCTGGCTCTGGTGCTGCTGGGTGCCTTCTTCCTGCCCTGGTTCGGCGCCGACCTGGGGCAGATCTTCGGCACGACGACCGGCGTGGCGGAAAAGATCTCCGGCTACAAGCTGCTGCGCGGCGTGATCGAGCTGACCCTGCAGGCCTCCGATGCCGGCGCGCCCGACGCCTTCAGCCAGTCGTTCAACGAGTTCTGGCCGCTCTGGCTCCTGGCCGCGATCCCGGTCTTCGGCCTCCTGACGCTGCTCGCGGGCCTCGCCGGCTCCGGCCTCGCCGGCGCCTTCGGCTTCCTCGCGGGCGCGGTGCCGGTCGGCGAGACGATCTACCTCTTGGCCGAGGAAGGCACGCGCGCCTTCCAGTACTTCGAGGTCGGCGCCTGGATCACCCTGGGCGCGGGCGTGCTCCTGGTGCTCATAGCCTTCGCGCCGCGCCGCAGCTGAGCGATCACCCTCAGGGAGCGAGAAGGCCATGATGAGCCGGGTCCTGGCTGTGCTGGCTGTCGTGCTGCTGGCAGCCTTCTTCATGCCTTGGCTCGGGCCCGAGGCCGGCCAGATCGCGGGCACCTCCTGCCGCGGCTCGCCACCGGAGATCAGCGGCTTCTCGGTCGTGCGCTGCCTCGTCACCACGGCGATCGGCGCCGACGGCGACGCCGTCAGCCGATCCTTCGACGACCTCTGGTACCTTTGGCTCCTGGCAGCGATCCCCCTCTTCGGCATCCTGACGCTGTTCGCGGGCCTGCGCGGCGCGGGCTCGACGGCGCCCTATGCCGTCATCGCGGGCGGCGTGCCGGTGGGCGAGGCCATCTACCTCCTCGTTGTGGACGGCACCCGCCTCTTCGCGTACTTCGACATAGGCGCCTGGCTGACCCTGGTGACGGGCGTCCTCCTCGTCATCCTTCCCTTCGTGCCGCGGCGCTACTGAGCCCCTGGGCGGGAATTGCCCAAAGCTGTCAAGTTCCTGGGGCGGTCAAAGTCCCTGGGATTGACCGGCTTCACCGGTCGGGAGCACTGTCCCGCCCATCGGGACTTATGGAGGGGAAGGCACCATGCGGCTCGACGTCATCCTTGCGGTCTTGATGCTGATCGCGCTGTTCCTGCCGTGGGCGGCCGTGGGCCCGGAGAGCGTCTCCGGCTTCGACCTCATCAAGGCCACCTTCGAGGCCGAGAGCGAGGCCGGCATGAGCTCGGCTCTCGACGTCGAGGGCGGCTGGCTCGTCTACGTGCTCTATGCCATTCCGGTCTTCGCGCTGCTGACCCTGATCGTCGGTCTGGGGCGCGGGCCTTCGAACATCTTCGCCATCATCGCCGGCGCGGCCCCCTGGGTGCTGATCCTCTACCCGGTGGTGCAGGGCACCGCCGCCTTCGGCGACATGTTCGAGGGCATGGGCATCGGCGGCTACGCCACCCTCCTGATCGGGGTGCTGCTGGTGTTGAACGGGCTGGGCATCCTCAGGACCCGCAGCTAGCCATCGGGATCCGGCGGGCCGAGCCGCAGCCGAGCCTGCCGCGGCCGTTTTGCGAGGGAGAACCGAGGGCCGGTGCGACAGGAGCGGCGCAAGGCGGCCCCGAGCGCAGCGACGCTGCGCAACCGCCTGCTGGCGTTGCTGGCGACCGGCGTGCTGCTCGCCTTCTTCCTGCCCTGGATCGATGGACCGCAGCGCCTGACCGGGCTCGAACTGGTGGCGCTGGCGCGCGGCCGCCAAGCGGAGCAGGCGGAGACCGCCTTCATCGTCGCCTTCGCGGCCGTGCCGCTCCTGGCGCTGCTGACACTCGCCGCAAGCTTGCTGCGCCAGGGCGTGCGTTTCTTCGGCGGGCTTTGCGGCCTGGTCGCGCTCGGCGTCATGGCGATCCTCTGGCTGGCGCGCCGCGCCGCCGAGCCGGGCGAGGCCATGCTGGCCTACGGAGCCTACGCCACCGGCGCCTTCGGTCTCCTCCTGGTGCTGGCGGCCTTCGGCGTCCTCAGGCTGCCCTCGGGACGCCCGGCGCTAGGCGAGCGAAGGTAACCGACCGAAAACCCCTCACCCTGTCCCTCTCCCCGCTCTCGCGGGGCGAGGGAACGGCAGCGCCGAAAGCAGGCCAGGGGTCCCCTCGCCCCCGAAGGGGGAGAGGGACAGGGTGAGGGGTTTTCGGTCGGTACGAAAACGCCTAGAACTGGTCCATGGAAAAGTTCACCACGCTCACCGCCATCGCGGCGCCCCTGCCGATGGTCAATGTCGACACCGACAAGATCATCCCGGCGCGCTTCCTGAAGACCATCAAGCGCACCGGCCTCGCCAAGGGCCTCTTCGCCGCGCTGCGCTTCGACGCCGAAGGCAAGCCGACCGACTTCGTGCTGAACCGCAAGCCCTACGACAAGGCGGAAATCCTGGTGGCGGGCGAGAACTTCGGCTGCGGCTCCTCGCGCGAGCATGCGCCCTGGGCGCTGAAGGACTTCGGCATCAAGTGCGTGATCGCGCCCTCCTTCGCCGACATCTTCTTCAACAACTGCTTCAAGAACGGCATCCTGGCAATCAAGGTGCCGCCGGAGATCCACGCACACCTGCTGGACGACGCCGGCCGCGGCGGCAATGCGCGCATCACCGTCGACCTGGAGAAGCAGGAGATCCGCGGACCGGACGGCGGCGTATACAGGTTCGACGTCGATCCCTTCCGCAAGCACTGCCTCTTGAACGGCCTCGACGACGTCGGCCTCACCCTGCAGAAGGACGCCAAGATCGGCGCCTTCGAAGCGCAGCGCCGCGCCACCCAGCCCTGGCTCTAGGGCCTTGCTGGACTGCCTGGTCATCGGGGCCGGTATGGCCGGCCTCGCCGCCGGCCGCGCGCTCCGCGAGGCGGGGAAGTCCGTGCAGCTCCTGGAGGCGCGCGAGCGCATCGGCGGGCGCGCCTGGACCGTCCACGTCGAAGAGCTCTGGTTCGACCTCGGCTGCCACTGGTTCCACTCGGCCGACCGCAACGACCTCGTGCCGATCGCCCGCGCGCTCGGCTTCGAGGTCGAGGAGTACGCGGTCTTCTGGGCCAAGCCCTGGAACCTGAAGAAGCTCGGCGCCAGAGGGCAGGAGCTGGCCGACGCCTTCGACCGCCTGCACGAGGCGATGGAGGCGACGCTGGGCCAGCGCGATCCCGCCATGTCGGAGCTCGTGCCGATGATGGGCGAGTGGCAGGGCTTCGCGACCGCCGCCTTCTCCTGGTCGAGCGGTGCCTTGCCGGAGCTGCTCTCGACGCACGATCTCGCCGACGGCACGGACACGCAGCGCAACTGGCGCACGCCCGCGGGCCTCGGCACGTTCACGGAGCGCTTCGGCCGCGACCTGCCGGTCAGGACGGGCGCGCCGGTGGAGCGAGTTGCTCTGACCGCCGGCGGCGTGGTTGCGACCGGTCCCTTCGGCCGGCTCGAGGCGAAGACCGCCGTCGTCGCCGTGCCGACCTCGATCCTGGCGGACGGCAGACTCGCGATCGACCTGCCCGAGACTCACCGCCGCGCGCTCGACAGCCTGCCGCTCGGCCACAACGAGAAGCTCTTCTTCCGCGTGGAAGGCACGCCCTTCGGCCCGCCGGAGGATTTCCAGGCGAACCTCGCCTACGACCGCGTCGAGACCGCGCACTACCACATCCAGGAGTTCGGCCGGCCGACGGTCGAGGCCTACTTCGGCGGGCCGCTCGCGAAGCGGCTCGCCACCGACGGTCGCGCGGCGCTCGCCGACTTTGCGCTGGGCGAGCTCGTGGGCGAGTTCGGCAGCGGGCTGCGCCGCCATCTCCGGCCGATCGTCAACACCGCCTGGTGCGTCGATCCCTGGCTGAGAGGCGCCTACTCCTACGCCATGCCCGGCCATGCCGGGGCGCGCCGCACGCTCTGCGAGCCGGTGGAGAACCGCCTGTTCCTCGCCGGCGAGGCAACCTCGCCGCACAATCCCTCC
>DATEDK010000049.1:0-3570 GCA_035281685.1 Kiloniellales bacterium
AAGGCCAGCCTCGCCGCCTGGCCGACGATCATCGACTGAGTCTTTCGTGCCGGGGAGCCGCCGCGCGCCGGTGGCTCCCTTTTTCTGTGGGATGACTGCTATCGCGCCTCTGTCACATCCTTCGAGACGCGGTGCTGCCGCACCGCTCCTCAGGATGAGGTTTGGGGGTTGGTTCGACAAACCCAAAGACCTCATCCTGAGGAGCCCTGCGCAGCAGGGCGTCTCGAAGGATGGGACACAAGCGCCGAACGCCAAGCTTCAATGAGTTACCTCCTCCGCCTCGGCCGACACCTGCTGCTGCTGCTGGCGCTGCTGATCGCGCTCTTCCCGATCGGCTGGATGGCCTCGATGGCGTTCAAGCCGATGCGCGAATGGACGCCGGCGGCCGGTGAGGTGACCTGGCTGCCGCAGGATCCGACCTGGGGCAACTTCCACTATATCTTCCACGGCCACACCGACGACTATCCGAACTCCACCGCCATGGAGCGCACGGTCGCCCGCCCGATCCTGGCGAGCCTGATCGTCGCGGGCTTGGGCACGCTTCTCGCCACCGTCGTCGGCACGCTCGCCGCCTACGGCTACTCGCGCTTCGCCCGTGGCAGACAGCTGCCCTTCGCACTGGCACAGCTCCGCCTCTTCCCGCCGCTCGCCGTGATGATCCCGGTCATGATCATGTGGGCCTACCTCGACCTGATCGACACCTGGTGGGGCTTGGCGCTGATCTACGGCATCACCACGCTGCCCTTCGCCTTCTGGCTGATGCTGACCTTCTTCGACGAGGTGCCGGTCGAGCTCGAGGAGGCGGCGCTGATCGAGGGCGCCACGCCCTGGCGCGTCTTCGCGCGCGTGACGCTGCCGCTGGTGAAGCCGGCGCTCGCCACCACGCTGCTCTTCGTCTTCATCCTGAACTGGTCCGACTACGTGCTGGCGCTGATGCTGACCCGCAGCGAGTGGGTGACCGTGCCGGTCTACATGAACGACCTGAACTCGGCGCAGACCGGCCAGCTCTACGGCGCCAAGGCCGCGCTCGGCCTGATCGCCATCGTGCCGCCCCTGGTGCTGGGCCTCTTGATCCGCCGCCACCTGGTGCGGGGCTTGACCTTCGGAGCGCTGAAGCAATGAGCGCGCCGGATCAAGTCCTGCCGTCGCAGACCGTCACCTCGCAGGCGCTGACGACGCCCAGCGCGCCGGGCGGCAAGCTCGCCGGCGCGCTGGGCGCCAGGCGCGCGGCGCGCATCGGCACGCTCGCGACGCTCCCGGCGCAGCTCCTGCTGATCTTCATCATCGCCTTTCCCACGGTGGTGACGGTCTACATCTCGCTCACCTGGTGGACGCCGCTCGACGGCACATCCTGGGTGGAGGCCTACGAGTCCTGGCAGTGGTTCGACAACTATGTCGAGATCTTCAGCGATCGGAACCTCGGCAACGCGCTCTGGGTGACGATCAAGATCGTCGCCGTGGCGGTCTTCCTCGAATTCCTGCTCGGCTTCGGGCTCGCCGTGCTCTTCGTCGAGCGCTTCGTCGCCAAGCCGGTCTACTACGCGCTGCTGCTTCTGCCGATGATGGTGGTGCCGGCGGTCAGCGGCTACATGTTCCTGATCCTCTTCCAGTCGACCGGGCCGGTGAACCAGTTCGTTTCCTGGCTCATCGGCGAGCCCTTCCAGCTGGTCTGGTTCACCGACGCCTTTTGGGCACAGGTCGTGGTCGTCATCGCCGACGTCTGGCAGTGGACGCCGATGATGTTCCTGATCCTGCTCGCTGGCCTGCTCGGCGTGCCCGAGGACCAGGTGAAGGCGGCGCGCCTCTTGGGCGCCAACTGGGCGCAGATCCTCTGGCGCATCTCCCTGCCGCGTATCAAGGGCGTGATCGCGATCGCCATCGGCATCCGCGTCATCGAATCGCTCAAGCTCTTCGACGTCATGTACATCATGACCAAGGGCGGGCCGGGCACCGCGACGCAGACGCTCTCGCTCTACATCTACAAGCGCACCTACGGCGACCTCGAGTGGGCCTACGTGGCGGCGCTGGGCTTGACCATCGTCATCGCCATGTCGCTGGCGGCCGTGTCGCTGCTGGCGCTGCTGCGCTGGCGGGCGAAGCGCTCGGCCGGGGAGATCGCATGACCGCGATCGACCTCGTCGGCCTCAGCAAGACCTTCGGCAGCGTCGCCGCGGTCAAGGAGCTGACGCTCGCCGTGGCCGACAAGGAGTTCGTGGCCCTGCTCGGCCCCTCGGGCTGCGGCAAGACCACCACGATGAACATGATCGCCGGCATCGAGAAGCCGACCGCGGGGCAGATCCTCTTCGACGGCATCGACGTCTCCCGCCTGCCGCCGCCCAAGCGCAACATCGGCTTCGTCTTCCAGAACTACGCCATCTTCACGCACATGACCGTGCGCGAGAACCTGGCCTTCGCACTGAAAGTGCGCGGCCGAGGCCGGGACGAGGTCGCCCGCCGCGTCGGCGAGATGGCCGAGCTCATGCGGCTGACCGAGCATCTCGACCGCAAGGCCGCGGCGCTAAGCGTCAACGAGATGCAGAAGCTCGCGATCGGCCGTTCCGCCATCGGCCGGCCGGCGATCTTCCTCCTGGATGAGCCGCTCTCCAACGTCGACGCCGCCTTCCGCGTTTTCATGCGCAGCGAGCTGAAGCACATCCAGCGCGAGCTGCAGCAGACCATGGTCTACGTCACGCATGATCAGACCGAGGCCATGTCGCTGGCCGACCGGATCGCCGTCATGCACCAGGGCCTGCTGCAGCAGGTCGGCACGCCGGAGGAAGTCTACAACCGGCCGGCCAACACCTTCGTCGCCCGCTTCATGGGCAGCCCGCCGATGAACCTGCTGCCGGCGCGCGTCGGGCAGGCCGAAGGCGCGCTGTTCCTCGGCTGCGCCGGCGGGCGCATCGAGATCGACGCGGCGACGCTGGCGCGGCTCGGCCGCGGCGGCGAGCTGGTGCTTGGCATCCGACCGGAACACATCGAGCTGGCGGCGCCCGAGGACCCGCGCGACGGCCTGGTGCTCCCGGTCGACATGGTCGAGCCGATCGGCTCGCGCGTCATCGTGCATCTCGGCCACGACGGTGCGCTCAAGGCGGTGGCCGGCAAGCGCAGCGGCGCCACCGCCGGGCGGCTGGCGAAGGCCATCCTCCCGGTGGGCGAGCGGCGTTACTTCGATGCCGGCGGCGGCCAGGCGATTGGGATTTCCCATGGCACGGCTTGAGCTGGAGCGCGTGTCCAAGCGCTACGGCGAGCGCGTCGCCGTCGCCGACGTCGACCTGGCGATCCGCGACAACGAGTTCTTCTGCATCTTCGGACCGCCGGCCTCGGGCAAGACCACGCTGCTGAAGCTCTGGCTCGGCCTGGTGCAGCCCGACAGCGGCCGCGTCACCATCGACGGCCGCGACATGGTCGGAGTCGCGCCGGGCGAGCGCAACCTCGCCATGGTCTTCCAGAACCTCGCGCTCTTCCCGCACCTGACCGCGGCGGAGAACATCGCCTTCCCGCTGCGCGAGCGCCGCGTGCCGGCGGCCGAGATCGCCCGGCGCGTCGCCGACGCCGCGCGGCGCCTGC
>DATEDK010000050.1:0-6508 GCA_035281685.1 Kiloniellales bacterium
GACGGCAGGGGCAACGTCGTCGAAGGCCCGGGCTTCAACATCTTCATCGTCAAGGACGGCAGGCTCGCCACGCCCGCCGCCGGGATGCTCGAAGGCATCACCCGCCGAACGATCATCGAGCTGGCGAGGGCCGCCGGCAGAGAGGCGGAGGAGCGCAGCGTCGGCGCGGACGAGGTTCGCCGGGCCGATGAGGTCTTTGCCACCAGCACGGCCGGCGGCGTCATGTCGATCACCCGCGTGGATGGCGTGCCGGTCGGCGACGGCAGGCCCGGCACGGTCACCCTCGACCTGCATGGGCGCTACTGGCAGGCGCACGCCGACCCCGCCTGGAGCGAAGCGGTGGACGACGCCTGAACACCCCTCACCCTGTCCCTCTCCCCGTTTCACGGGGCGAGGGGACGGCAGCGTCGACAGCGGGCCAGGGGTCCCCTCGCCCCCGAAGGGGGAGAGGGACAGGGTGAGGGGGGGCGGTCAGCAACCCCGCCCTGCCGCCCGCGCCCTTGCTGTGAAAGTCGCCAGGGTCTAGGCAAAGCCTCCCTCAGTTGCAGGACCCTGCCCATGACCGTCGCCAACGGCCGCCAGTTCCTCGCTGTCCCCGGGCCCACCAATGTGCCCGATGCGGTGCTGCAGGCGATGCAGCAGCCGGCGGTCGACATCTATTCCGGTCCCCTGCTGGCGCTGACCGACCGCTGCGTTGCCAGCCTCGGGCAGCTCTTCGGCACCACCGGGCGCTGCTTCATCTACGCCGCCAACGGCCACGGCGCCTGGGAGGCGGCAGCGACCAACGTGCTCTCGCGCGGCGACAAGGTGCTGGTGCTGGAGAGCGGCGGCTTTGCGCTCGGCTGGGGCGAGACGGCGGGACGGCTCGGCGCCGAGGTCGAGATCCTGCCGGGCTCCTTCCGTGCCGCGGTCGACCCAGCCGCCTTCGCCCGGCGCATCAAAGCCGACAGCGGGAAGACCATCAAAGCCGTGCTGGTGGTGCAGGTCGACACCGCCTCCAGCGTGGTCAACGACATTCCCGCGCTCCGCCGCGCGCTCGACGAGGCGGACCACCCTGCCCTGCTGATGGTCGACACCATCGCGTCGCTCGGCACCATGCCGTTCCACATGGACGAGTGGGGCGTGGACGTCGCCATCACCGGCTCGCAGAAGGGCCTGATGACGCCGCCCGGCCTCAGCTTCGCGGCGGCCAACGAGCGCGCCTGGGAGGCGCACCAGAAGGCCGACCTGCGCACGCCCTACTGGGACTGGACCTTCCGCTCCGGGCCCGAGCACTACATGAAGTACTGCGGCACGCCGCCCGAGCATCTGCTCTACGGCCTCGACCGGGCCTTGCAGATGATCTTCGCCGAGGGGCTGGAAGCGATCTGGCACCGCCACGCGCTGCTGGCCGAAGCGGTGCGCCGCGCGGTCGGCGTCTGGTCGGAAGGCCAGGTGCTGCAGTTCAACATCGCCGAGGCACGCGAGCGCAGCAACTCGGTCACCACCGTGCTGCTGCCCGAGGGCATGAGCCCGCAGCCGCTGCAGGATTTCTGCCAGCAGCGCTGCGGCCTGACGCTCGGCGTCGGCATCAGCAAGCTTTCCGGCAAGGCTTTCCGCATCGCGCACATGGGCCACGTGAACGCACCCATGGTCCTGGGCACGCTCGGCGTGATCGAGGTGGCGCTGCAGGCGCTCGGCATCCCGCACGGGCGCGGCGGCCTGCAGGCGGCCGCCGACTGGCTCGGCAGCAAGGTCGCGCCGCTGCCGCGCGGCGACGCGCACGACGGTCCCTGATCCAGCGCAGCAACCGCCTCGCGTCGCGCGAAGACCAGGGTCTCGCAGAAGGCGTGCAGCGCGGCCTGGCCCCGATGGGTTATCGTCAAGCCAGGCTGACGCGCCAGCTCCAGGGTGCCTGGCACGAGCCAAGGGTTCGATCAGAGGCTTGAAAGATCCATGAGTTACCGTTCACGCATCGCCACCCACCCCGACGGGTACACCGGTCTCGACAAGCCCGAGGCGACGCTGCCGAAGCGCTGGTACGTCGATCCCGGCCAGTACGCGCGCGAGCTCTCCCGCGTCTGGTACCGCAACTGGATCTATGCCTGCCGCGCCGACGCGCTGCCGGAGCCGGGCTCCTTCAAGACCTACGAGATCGGCGACCAGAACGTGCTCTTGGTGAAGGACCGGCACGGCGAGATCCGCGCCTTCCACAACACCTGCCGGCACCGCGGCTCGCGCATCGTGCAGGAGCCGGAGGGGCGGCTGGGCGCGCTCGCGCTGACCTGCCCCTATCACGCCTGGGTCTACAAGCTGGACGGACGTCTCTTCAAGACGCCGAACCTGTTGGACGACGGCGGTCTCGACAAATCGCAATACGGCCTCTTTCCGGTCGCGCTGAAGAACTGGCGCGGCTTCCTCTTCCTCTGCCTGGCGGAGAACCCGCCGCCCTTCGAGGACGTCTTCGACGGCGGCGAGAAGCAGCTCGCCAACTGGCCCCTGGAGGACCTCGTCGTCGGCCACCGCGTGATCCACCGCGTCGCCTGCAACTGGAAGCTCTTCTGGGAGAACTTCAACGAGTGCTACCACTGCCCGGGCGTGCACCCCTCGCTGGTGAAGCTGGTGCCGATCTACGGCCGCGGCATCTCGGGCGTGCAGGACGATCCGAAGTGGAAGGACAACGCGACGGTGCAGGACCCGCGCTACCGCGGCGGCGTGCGCGCCGACGCGGGCACCTGGTCGATGGACGGCCAGGTGCAGGGGCCGGGCTTCCCGGGCCTCAGCGACTACGAGCGCAAGCGCGGCGTGGTGTTCATGACCTTGCTGCCGACCGGCTACTGGGTCGGCCACCCCGACTACGTGCGGGTCGTCAGGATCAAGCCGGCCGGGCCGACCGAGACGGAGCTGCAGATCGAGTGGCTCTTTGCGCGCGAGACCCTGGCACTGCCGGGCTTCGACCTGAAAAAGATCGTCGACTTCGGCGTGATGGTCATCCAGGAGGACGGCCGCGCCTGCGAGATCAATCAGCGCGGCATGACCGCGCTGCCCTTCGACGAGGGCGTGCTGCTGCCGCCCGAGTACTCGGTGAAGGATTTCCAGGACTGGGTCAGGAAGCAGCTCGCCGAGTGATCGGCCGGCGCCCATGAGCGGCATGAACCTCCTGATCCTCATGGGCGACGAGCACAACCGGGATTTCCTCGGCTGCGCCGGGCACCCCGTCGTCAGGACCCCGAACCTCGACCGCCTGGCAGAACGCGGCACGCGCTTCACCGCGGCCTACACGCCCTCGCCGATCTGCGTTTCGGCGCGCGCCAGCCTGCAGTGCGGGCGCCCGGTGCACCAGATCGGCGCCTGGGACAGCGCCACGCCCTACCGCGGCCGGCCGGAAAGCTGGGGTCACCGCCTGCGCGATGCCGGGCAGCGCTGCCTCTCGGTCGGCAAGCTGCACTTCCTGCGCAGCGAAGACGACAACGGATTCGCGCCCGAGCTGCTGCCGATGCACATCTGGAAGGGCATCGGCTGGGTGATCGGACTGCTGCGCGACGATCCGCCGGTCTCGACGGCCTGCCGCGAGTTCGCCGAGCAGCTCGGGCCGGGACGCTCGTCCTACACCGACTACGACGAGAAGGTCGCAAGCACGGCGGCCTGCTGGATTGCCGAGGAGGGCAGCAAGGCGGACGGCCCCTGGACGCTTTTCGTCTCGCTGACCGCGCCGCACTATCCCCTGCTGGTGCCCGAGCCCTTCTGGACGCCCTATGCCAAGGCCGAGCTCGCGCCACCGGCGCACTACCGCAACGGCCAGCCGCGCCATCCCGTGCTCGAGCGTCTGGCGCGCTGCTTCAACTACGACGACTACTTCGACCAGGAGCGCGTGCTCCAGGCGCAGCGCTCCTACTGCGGTCTCCTCGCCTTCCACGACCACAACCTCGGCCTCGTGCTGGAGGCCCTCGCGGCGAGCGGCCAAGCCGACCGCACGCTGGTCCTCTACACCAGCGACCACGGCGAGAGCCTGGGGGCGCATTCCTCCTGGGCGAAGTCGACGATGTACGAGCACTCAGCTGGCGTCCCGATGATCTTGGCGGGGCCTGAGGTGCCGCGCGGCCGCGTGGCGGAAACGCCGGTCTCGCTGCTCGACATCCACCCGACCGCGGTGCAGGCCGCCGGTCTTCGCCCCAGCGACGCGGAGGCCGACCTGCCCGGCCGTTCGCTGCTGGAGCTCGTCACCGCGGGCGAGCCGGAGCGGCCGGTCATCAGCGAGTACCACGATGGCGGCGCGATCACCGGCATCACCATGCTGCGCCTCGGCCGCTGGAAGTACGTGCACTATGTCGACTACGCGCCGCAGCTCTTCGACTTGGCGAACGATCCGACGGAGGCGCGCGACCTCGCCGCCGATCCCGCCCATGCCGCGACCTTGGCAAGGCTGGAGCGGGAGCTCCGGCGCCACCTCGATCCCGAGGGGGTGAACGCGCGGGCCTTCGCCGACCAGGCGGCAGCGATCGAACGCCTGGGCGGGCGCGAGGCGCTGCGACAGGTGGAAGACTTCGGCTACACCCCGCTGCCGATCGGCGGCACCGCCTAGCGTGCGCCGCCAGCGCTCACTCGCGACCATGCGGCGGCGGCGGCTCGTCATCCTCGTGCACCAGTACCAGGGGCTGGACGAGAACTGCGGCATCAACCGCCTGGCACGGGATTTCTGGGAACCGGCGGGCTGGGAGATCGTCGTCCATCAGGGCCTGCGCGATCCGCCCGATGCCGACGTCGCGGTGCTGCATGTCGACATGACAGTCGTGCCCGACGAGTACATGGCGCTCGCTGCGCGCTATCCGGTCTGCATCAACGGGCAGGTGCGCGACGTCTCCAAGCGCGTGGTGAGCCGCAGCCTGGTCGGCCGCGACGACAGCTACGACGGTCCGGTCATGGTGAAGACCGACCGCAACTGCGGCGGCAAGCCTGAGCGGCTGCTGCGCCTGGCCATGGGCGGGCGTCGCGCCCGCTGGGCGGAGGTGATCGAGCGCCGCCTGCCGCCGCGCTGGACCGGACGGCTGAAGGATGACGAGTACCTGCTCTTTGCGAGCAAGTCCGCCGTTCCCGCCTGGGTCTGGCGCCGCCCGGAGCTGGTGGTCGAGCGCTTCATGGAGCAGCGCGAGGGCGCGCTTTACACCATCAACCAGTGGCAGTTCCTCGGCGGCAGCGGCGTGGTGCTGACCTACTACGGCACCGATCCGGTGGTGAAGTACATGCGCCAGGTCAGGCAGGATCCCGTGCACGATCGCGTGCCCGAGGAGATCCGCGCGCTCCGCGCCGAGCTAAAGATCGACTACGGCAAGTTCGATTTCATCGTCACGACGGAGGGCGCACGCCTGCTCGACGCCAACCGCACGCCCTGGACGCCGCGCCCGCCGACCGATCCGCGGCTGATCGCCATGGCCAAGGGCCTCGAGGGGTTTCTACGGCGGCGGCGCTAGTTCGTTACCGCCGCCTGGCCAAGCCCCGGCGGCATTTTCATCCAGGGATAGCCTTTGCGGCCGAGCTCGTAGCCGTAGTGATAGAGCGCCTTCATGTAGGTCGGGTCGAAGTCGGCGATGTGCGGCGTGTCGAAGTCCGGGCCGATGACCGCGAGGTTATAGTCGACGCCGTCGCGCTGCGTGATGAAGTAGATGCGCAGGATGTCGTTGGTGCCGCTCGAATGGATCATCGTCGAGATGGCGCGGCCGGCGATGGAGAGCGTGCGCGGCTCTGTCTCGGCCCAGGCCAGATCCTGGCGCGCGTTGCGGATCAGCCAGGCGTGACGCTCGCGCGGCCTTGCGTCCCGCAGATGAATACCCGGCGGATAGACGAACATCTGCGCAATGGCGCCGCCGTCGACGTGCAGCTCCTGGTACTTCTGACCGTCGAGTTCGACATCGATCAGCACGGGCTGGAAGGCGCCCGGCACCGCCGAGGAGGCGCGCAGAATCTTGCGGATGAGGTCCAGCGATCCAGGTTTGCCGCTGGCGGCGATCGCGCCGATGTTCCAGATCACCGGGACCTGCGCATCGAGCTGCGTGGAGCCGATCAACAGCAGGCGGCCCTTCTCGTATTCTGCAGCGATGTCGGCCATCATCTGTTCGTCGACATAGAGCGAGATCATCTCGAAAAGCGGCGTGGTGTCCGCCATCGCATCCTCGAAGATCGCGCCAAGCAGACTGCGTTGCACGAAGATGTTGTCGGCGTTGATGGTGGTATAGACCTGGCTCAGCTTCTCGTCATAGGGCTTGCCGAGATATGCGAAGGGCGCGATCAGTGCACCGGTGCTGACTCCGGTGACCAAGCGGAACTCGGGACGAGTGCCGCTTTCTCCCCAGCCGACCAGAAGGCCGGCACCGAAAGCGCCGTCGTCGCCGCCGCCGGAGACTGCCAGGAAATGCGCCGGCGGCATTGGCGCATCCGCCGCAAGGCCGAGATGCGCGCGTTCGCGCTCGAACGAGGCAACCCCTTCGGCGAGCATCGCCTCGACGCCCGACAAGGGGAAGAAGCGCGCGTTGGG
>DATEDK010000051.1:0-3318 GCA_035281685.1 Kiloniellales bacterium
GGTAGTGCTTGTCGTCCTCCGCTCGGCGCATCGCCATCCCCTCAGGATCCCGTCAGCCGGCGCTCCAGCACCTGCGTCGCCGGCGCCAGCACGAAGCCGCGCGCCGCGAGGCTCGCGGCCCAGGGACCGATCTCCGCCAGCACCGGCGCTTCGGCCGGGACGACGGCGACCGCGCTGCCGGTCGTGAGCGCGATGCGCTCCACCTCGGCCAGCAGCTCGTCCGTGCTGGCGGCCGCATAGAGGCGACGGTCCACCAGCAGGAGCGCGGTGCCATCGCCCGAGCCCGCATCGACGCCCTCGATCCTCGGCAGCACCACCATCATCCCCCGCTCCCGCAGCCGTGCCATCACCGGCTCAACCAGGTCGGTCGCGGCGAGGAAGCGCTCGCCACCGAGCACGACAACGCCCGCCAGCGGCTCCCCCTGACCGAGGATCGCCTCCAGCCGTTCCAGGTTCTGCGGCACATCGAGCAGGGTCAGCAGCGCACCGGGTCCGGGATCCGGCTCCTCGCCCTCGCCTTCCATCGGCAGGTCGACCAGGATCTCGTGCCCGGCGAGGCGCGCGCGCTCCGCCACCTCGGCGAAGGGCCTGGCGTAGGGCGAAAAGGCGAGCGAGAGCGGTGCCGGCAGCGAGATGGCGACGTCGGTCGCCGTGGCGCTGCGGCCGAGGCCGACCAGCACCACGGCCACCAGCGGCTTGTCCGCGGTGGCCGCGACCGGGGGCGCGCGATTGATCTGCCAGGTGGGCGTCGTCGCCGCGGCGATTTCGCTCCCCGGCGGCAGCGGCGGCAGTTGGCCGACCGCGACCGCCGTCGCGCCCGGCCCGCGATCGAGGCCGAGCGCCGCGAGCCAGGCGGCCGGCGCCTTCACATAGAAGCCGACGGCCGCGACCAGCAACAAAAGCAGCAGCCACGCCAGGCGCAGCGGCCGGTTTCCGGAACGCCTACGCTCCCGACGGCGCCTGCGCTCCATGCAAGTCGGGCGCCGCGGTTACTCAGTCTGCATGCGCTGGCTGAAGAGCGCGTAGCCGCGCAGCAGGTCGAGCGCACGCTGCAGCTGGTAGTCGTTCTCCGGACCGACCGCGCCGGTGCCTTCCTCGGCCGGCTTCTCCTCGCCCGCGGCCTCGCCCTGGTCCTCCTCGGAGGCAGGCGGCGTGCCGGCTTCCGGCTCCGTCGGCTGGGCCGGCTCGGTGCTGCTCTCGGGCTCGGTGGCACCCTCCTCCGGCTGAACGCCTTCCTCGTCCTTCTGCTGATCCGGGTTGGTGAGGATGCCGCGCAGGTCTTCTTCGTGCCGCTCGGTCGACTCGATCACCTCGATGGTGGCGAGGGCCACCTCGATGTCCGGCGTGATGCCGGTCGCCTGGATCGAGACGCCCGACGGCGTGTAGTACCGCGAGGTGGTGAGCCGCATGGCGCCATGGCCCGGGAGCGGCACGATGGTCTGCACCGAGCCTTTGCCGAAGGAGCGCGTGCCCATCAGGATCGCGCGCTGGTGATCCTTGAGGGCGCCGGCGACGATCTCCGAGGCCGAGGCCGAGCCGTCGTTGATCAGCACGACCACGGGCAGGCCCTTGGCGAGGTCGCCCGGCCGTGCGTTGTAGCGCTGCATGTCCTCTTCGTGCCGGCCGCGCGTGGAGACGATCTCGCCCTGCTCCAGGAAGGCGTCGGAGACCGAGATCGCCTCGGAGAGCAGGCCGCCCGGGTTGTTGCGCAGGTCGAGCACGTAGCCGATCAGCCGAGTGCCGAGCTCGGCCTCGATGCCGGCGATCGCTTCCTCGAGGCCCGTGGTGGTCTGCTCGTTGAACTGCGTGATGCGGATGTAGCCGACGTCGCCCTCGGTGCGCCAACGCACCGATTCGACTTTGATGATGTCGCGCACCAGCGTTACGTCGAAGGGCTCCTGCTGGTCGCGCACGACGGTGATGGTCACCTCGCTATCGACCGGGCCGCGCAGCAGGTCGACCGCCTGGTCGAGCGTCAGCCCGAGCACGGACTCGCCGTCGATGTGCGAGATGAGGTCGCCCGACTTGATGCCGGCCCGCGCGGCGGGCGTCTCGTCGATCGGCGCCACCACCTTCACGTAGCCCTCTTCCATGGTGACCTGGATGCCGAGCCCGCCGAACTCGCCGCGGGTTTGCTCCTGCATCTCCTGGTATTCATCGGCGTTCATGTAGGAGGAGTGCGGGTCGAGGTCCGCCAGCATGCCGCGGATCGCCGCCTCGATCAGGTCCTGGTCGCTAACCTGCTCGACATAGTCGGCGCGCACGCGCTCGAAGACGTCGCCAAAGAGCTTCAGCTGGCGGTAGGTGTCGGCGTTTTCCTCGGCGGCCGCGCCGAAGCCCAGCACCACAAGACCAAAAGTGAGCGCGATAGCACGGCCCTTCTTCATCAGCCTTCACCTTTCGAGAGTTGCGTCGCGAACCACGGCGTCGGGTCGATCGGCTGTCCGTTGTGCCGCAGTTCCAAATAGAGCGCGGGCTTTCCTTCGGTTGGGCTCGCCATGAGACCCACCGGCTCGCCGGCCACCACCCATTGCCCAAGGACAACGTCGATCCGGCCGAGGCCAGCCAACAGGGAATGATATCGTCCGCCGTGTTCCAGTATCAAGATGAGGCCATAGCGGCGAAACAGCCCCGCATAGACCACACGGCCGTCGAAGGTGGCCACCACCTGCGCCCCCGGCCGGGTCTCCAACAATAGGCCACGGGAGGCCTCGCCGGTATCCGGCAGAGGCATGCCCCAGCCGGCGGCGAGCGTGGCGGCGGCCGGCATGGCCAGCGCCCCGCCTTCTTCTGGAAAGTCGCGCAACGCCTTGGGCACCGAGGTCGGCTGCGGCTGGGCGGTGTTGGCCGCCCCCGGCGCCGGGGAAGGCGCGGCTGCGACGGCCACCTCTTCCTCCTCGCCTTCCGCCTGGGCCTGCGCTTCCGCTTCCGCTTCCGCTTCCGCTTCCGCCTGCGCCTCCGCTTCGGCCGCCGCCTTGGCTGCAGCCTCGCGCTCGGCGGCCGCCGCCGCCTCCGCCTCGGCCTTCAGGCGCGCTTCCAGCTCCAGGCGCCTAGCTTCCGCCTCCCTGGCCTGACGCTCGGCGGCGATGCGCTCGGCCTCGCGGCGCTCCAGCTCGGCGATCAGGTCCTTGAGGTCGGCGGCCTGCAGGGCCAGCTGCGCGACCCGCGCCTCGGCCTCCTGCCGTTCGCCGGCGGTGATCGCGGCCAGGGACTCCTTGCGCGCCAAGAGCGCCGCCAGCCCTTCCCGCTGGCGCTGCAGCTCCGCCGTGGTCACGTCGGCGTTCTCGTTTTCGGTACGGATCTGCGCCTGCAGCTCCA
>DATEDK010000052.1:0-5474 GCA_035281685.1 Kiloniellales bacterium
CGACCTCTCCCCTCGGGAGAGGTGACTTTACTCCGCCGGCGCCGTGGCGCCGCCCTTGGCGAGGTCGAACATCTGGAACAGCACCTCGGGCGGGTGCGCGCCGGAGAGCACGTACTTGCCGTCGAAGATGAAGGTCGGCACGCCCTGGATGCCGATCTCGCGCGCGCGGGCGTCCTCGCTCAGCACTTCGAGCAGGCCCTCGCCGGCCTCGAGCCGCTCGCCGATCGCCTCGTCGTCGAGACCGAGGTCGCGGGCGATCTCCAGCAGGGTCTCCTGCCGGCCGATGTCGCGGCCCTCGAAGAAGTAGGCGGAGAAGACGGCTTCGACGGCGGCCTGGCCGCGGCCCTCGGCCTGCGCCATGCGCAGGAAGCGGTGCGAGAGCGCGGTGTTCGGCGTGCGCAGGATGCGGTCGAACGAGAAGGCGAGGTTCTCCGAGGCGCCGGCCGCCAGCACCGGCTCATAGGCCTGCTGCGCGCGCTCGGGGCCGCCGAACTTCAGCTCGAGGTAGCGCCGCCGGTCCATGCCGCTCGACGGCATGTTCGGGTTGAGCTGAAAGGCGCGCCAGGTGAGCTCGAGCTCCGGCTGCGGCCGCTCCTTCAGCGCGCGCTCCAGACGCCGCTTGCCGATCAGGCACCAGGGACAGATGGTGTCGGAGTAGATGTCGATGCGCATGCTTGACCTCTCCTTCCGGGCCCCGCAACGATAGCTGCTTCCTGCCCGCCACCCCAAGCACTGATGACGACCGCCATTTCGCCCTACGACATGGACCTTGCGCGCAACGCGGCCAACTTCGTGCCGCTGAGCCCCTTGTCGTTCCTGCGCCGCAGTGCCGCAGTCCACCCGGAACGGCAGGCGATCGTGCATGGCGCGCGTCGCATCACCTATGCCCAGTTCTGGGAGCGCGTGCAGCGCCTGGCCTCAGCGCTGGCCAAGCGCGGCCTCGGTCATGGCGACTGCGTGGCGATCATGGCGCCGAACGTGCCGGCGATGCTGGAGGCACACTACGCCGTGCCGCTGCTGGGCGGCGTGCTGAACTCGATCAACACGCGGCTCGATCCGGCCACCGTCGCCTTCATTCTGGAGCATGGCGAGGCGAAGGCGCTGCTGACCGACCGGGAGCTGGCGCCGGTGATGAAGCCGGCGCTGGCGCAGCTGCAGCGGCGGCCGCTGACGATCGACATCGCCGATGCGCTGGCGACCGGCGGCGAGAGCCTCGGCGAGATCGAGTACGAGGACTTCCTCGCCGAGGGCGATCCCGTCTTTCCCTCGGACGAGCCGCGCGACGAGTGGCAGGCGATCTCGCTGCTCTACACCTCCGGCACAACCGGCAATCCCAAGGGTGTCGTCTACCATCACCGCGGCAGCTACCTGAACGGCATCGGCAACCTCCTGGCCTTCAGCCTCGGCAAGGAGAGCGTCTATCTCTGGACCCTGCCGATGTTTCACTGCGACGGCTGGTGCTACACCTGGGCGGTGACGGCCGCGGCGGCGACGCACGTCTGCCTGCGCCGCGTCGAGCCGGCGGCGGTCTTCCGCCTGATCGTGGAGGAGGGCGTCACCCATCTCTGCGGCGCCCCGGTGGTGCTGAACATGCTGGCGCACGCGCCGGCGGAGGCGAAGCGGCCGCTGCCGCACGCGGTCTACGTGATGACCGGCGGCGCGGCGCCGCCCTCGGCGATCATCGAGAACATGGAGCGGCAGGGCTTCTCGATCACCCACGGCTACGGCCTGACCGAGACCTACGGGCCCGCGACCTACTGCTTCTGGCAGAACGAGTGGTCCGGCCTCGACCTGCGCCAGCGGGCCGAGCACATGGCGCGCCAGGGCCAGCGGCACGTCGCGCTCGACGAGGTGACGGTGCGCGACCCCGAGACCGGCCACGAGCTGCCGTGGGACGGCGAAACGCTGGGCGAGATCGCGATCCGCGGCAACACGGTGATGAAGGGCTATCTGAAGAATCCCGGTGCTACCGCCGAGGCCTTCAAGGGCGGCTTCTTCCGCTCGGGCGACCTCGCCGTGCGCCATCCGAACGGTTACATCGAGGTCAAGGATCGGTCGAAGGACATCATCATCTCCGGCGGCGAGAACATCTCCTCGCTGGAGGTCGAGGAGGTGCTCTACCGCCACCCCAAGGTCCTGGAGGCGGCGGTGGTCGCCCAACCAGACCCGCACTGGGGGGAGACTCCCTGCGCCTTCGTCGCGCTGAAGAGCGGAGAGAGCGCGACCGCCGAGGAGCTGGTCGAGCACTGCCGCCTCTCGCTCGCGCGCTTCAAGGTGCCGAAGCGCGTGGTCTTCGGCGAGCTGCCCAAGACCTCCACCGGCAAGATCCAGAAGTTCCTGCTGCGCGAGCAGGCGAAGGCCGCGCGCTGATGAGCCTGACGGCGGACCTTTCGGGTCAGGTCGCGCTGGTGACCGGCGCCTCCTCGGGCCTCGGGCGGCGCTTCGCGCTGACGCTCGCCCGGGCGGGCGCCAAGGTGGCCCTGGCTGCCCGGCGCGTCGACCGCCTGGAAACCCTGGCGCAGGAGATCGCAGCCTTCGACGGCCGGGCGCTGCCGATCGCGATGGACGTGAGGGATGCAGCCTCGGTCGGCGCGGCCTTCGAGGCGGCGGAGACCGAGCTCGGACCGTTGACCGTCGTGATCAACAACGCCGGCATTGCGCAGACCAAGGCAGCGCTCGAGCTGAGCGAGGCCGACTGGTCGCAGGTGATCGAGACCAACCTCACCGGCGTGTTCCGCGTCGCGCAGGCCGCAGCGCGGCGCATGGCGGCCGTGGGGCAGGGCGGCTCGATCGTGAACATCGCCTCGATCCTGGGCCTGGGCGGTGCCACCCAGCTTGCTGCCTACAGCACGGCCAAGGCCGGCGTCCTCAACCTGACCCGGACGCTCGCGCTGGAATGGGCGCGCCATCGCATCAGGGTCAACGCGCTGGCACCGGGTTACATCGTGACGGAGATCAACCGCGAGGATCTGGCCGGCAAGGTGGGCGAGATCCTGCTGAAGAAGATCCCGCAGCGCCGCTTCGGCACCCCCGAGGACCTGGACGGTGCGCTCCTGCTGCTCGCCTCGCCGGCCTCCGCCTTCATGACCGGATCGGTCATCGTCGTCGACGGCGGACAGAGCGCCGGCGCCTAGGGAAAGGACCGCTCGCTTGGACTTCTCGCTTTCGCCCGAGGTGGCCGACTACTGCGCCAAGGTGCGCCGGTTCGTGGCCGAGACGGTGCTGCCGCTCGAAGCCGATCCCACCGTCTGGGACGAGCATGAGAACATCCGGCTCGATCGGCTGGAGCCGCTGCGCGCCGCCGCGAGGGCCGCCGGGCTCTGGTGCCCGCAGATCCCGAAGCACCTCGGCGGCCTGGGCTTCCCGGTCGTTGCGATGGCGGCAGCCTACGAGGAGATGGGTCGCTCGCTCTTCGGCCCGGTCTCCTTCAACTGCGCCGCGCCCGACGACGGCAACATGATGCTGCTGGCGAAGGTCGGCACCGCCAGGCAGCAGCAGGAATGGCTGGCGCCGGTGGTCGAGGGGCGCGTGCGCTCCGCCTTCGTCATGACCGAGCCCGCGCCCGGCGCCGGCTCGGATCCGTCGCAGATGCTGACCCGCGCCGAGCGCAGGGGCGATCGCTACGTCGTCAGCGGCCACAAGTGGTTCATCACCGGGGCGGGGGAGGCGGCGCACTTCATCCTGATCGCCAGGACCTCGGACGACCAGCGCAAGGGCCTGAGCGCCTTTCTCTTCCACAGGGACCAGCCGGGCTGGGAGCTCCTGCGCCGCATCCCGATCATGGGACCGGAGGAGCACGGCGGGCACTGCGAGCTCCGCTTCGACGGCCTGGAGATCCCGGTCGAGAACCGCCTCCTGGAGGAGGGCGACGGCCTCAAGGTGACGCAGGTGCGCCTCGGCGTGGCGCGGCTCACCCACTGCATGCGCTGGCTCGGCATGGCCAAGCGCGCGCTCGAGATCGCGCAGCCTTACGTGAACGAGCGGAAATCCTTCGGCATTCGTCTCGCTGACCGCGAGTCGGTGCAGGGCCTGCTCGGGGAGGCCGCCATGGCGATCGAGATCGGCCGGCTCCTCACCATGCGAGCGGCCGCCAAGCTCGACCAGGGCAGCTTCGCGCGCAAGGAGGTCTCCATGGCGAAGATCCAGGTGGCCGACGCGCTGCACAAGGCGGTCGACACCGCGATCCAGCTGATGGGCGCCAAGGGCTACTCCAAGGACACGCCGCTCGAGTGGATGTACCGCTACGCCCGCCAGGCCCGCCTGGTGGATGGGGCAAGCGAGGTGCACAAGATGGTGCTCGCCCGTTTCCTTCAGGAGGAAGGCCCGGGCTTCTGGCAGTGGGATCACGCCTGAGCGCGGAAAGGCCGCCGCTGCCGTACCGGCTGCTGGGGCTGCCGCGCTTCGCCCTGGCGCTCCTGGTGCTCCTCTACCATGCCCTGCCGGTGGCCGACCTGAACGATCCCGCGCTCTATGCCACGGACTTCGGCCCGGTCGCGGTCTTCGTCTTCTTCGTGCTCTCCGGCTACATCATCACCGAGGCGGCGCTGGCCTTCTACGCCGGGCGCCCCTTTGCCTTCGCCGCAAACCGCCTGCTGCGGCTCTGGCCCGCCTACCTCGCGGCCCTCGCCGCCATGGCCTTCGTACTGTGGCTGACCGGCAGGGCGGAGCCCGGGCAGCTGTCCGCCGCCAATCTCGCCGCCAACGCGCTGGCGCTCTTTCCGAGCGTGGTCGTCACCGACCCGCTGCTGGGCTTGAGCAAGCGCGGCGAGCTGCTGCCGATCGTCTGGGCGCTCCGGGTCGAATTCGCCTTCTACTTTGTCGTCGTCCTGGCTCTGCTGGCCGGCAGGCTCGGCGCCAGGACGCTCTGGATCGTGCCGCTCTGCTGGCTGGCGCTCGCCGGCAACCTGGCCTTCTATCACCTCGACGCCGGAGACGAGCGCGCGACCTTCTACTTCGGCATGGCGCCGTACTTCGTGCTGGGCGCCGTCTGGGCCTTGCGCACGGCCGGCGGCCTGCCGCAGCTGTTGCTCGATCCGCTCCTGCCGCCGGCCCTGCTCCTGGCCGCGCTCCATGCCTACAGCTTCGACGCCTTCGACGCCGACGCCGTGGCCTGGGAGCGGGCGACCGGCGCCGGTCCCTTCCTCGCGGCCGCACTCTTCCTGCTGCTGCTCGCCTGGTGCCTGCTTCGCCTGCGGCGGGAGGCCGCGAGAGCGCCGGCGCAAGCGGCGACCGACCGCCTGCTCGGCAACCTCACCTACGAGCTCTACCTCGTCCACCTGCCGGTGGCGGTGCTCGTCGCCTGGCTCTGGCCGACGCCGGCGTGGTCCTCCCTGCTGGTCGTGCTGGCGCTCTCGCTCGCGGCGGCGGCGCTGCTGGCGAGTCTGCTGGGCGCCGCGCTGCGGCCGCTCCGGCGCCGCGTCAGGCGGGCCGCCACGCCGACGCTCGCCTGACACATTGCGGAAGTTTTTTCACCA
>DATEDK010000053.1:0-4961 GCA_035281685.1 Kiloniellales bacterium
CCGAGCAGCAGATGGTGGAGATCGCCAAGGCCTTCCGCTCCGACCTCTCGATCCTGATCCTGGACGAACCGACCGCGTCCTTGACCGACCGCGAGGCCGACCAGCTCTTCGCGCTGATCGCGCAGGCCAAGGCGCGCGGCGTCGGCATCATCTATATCACGCACCGCATGCAGGAGATCCGACGCATCGGCGACCGCATCACCGTGCTGCGCGACGGGCGCTACGTCGCCACGGTGGACGCGCGCACCACCTCCGAGGGCGAGCTCCTGCGGCTGATGACCGGGCGCAAGATCTCCGAAATCTTCCCGCGCGTGCGGCAGCAGCCGGGCGAGACGCTGCTCGAGATCGAGCACCTCAGCACGGCGCGCGGCACGGTTGCCGACGCCAGCCTGGTGGCGCGACGTGGCGAGATCGTCGGCCTCGCCGGCCTCGTCGGCTCCGGCAAGTCGGAAATCGCGCGTGCCTGCTTCGGCCTGGTGCCGGTCGTCGACGGCGCGGTGCGCTTCAAGGGCGAGACGGTCACCAATGCCACCACGCGCGAGATGCTGCGCCGCGGCCTCTTCTACCTGCCGCCGGACCGGCGCGACGAGGGCCTGATGACCATGCGCCCGGCGCGCGAGAACATGGCGCTGACGGCGCTGAACGAGCCGGACTTCCGCAGCGGCCCGTTCCTCAACCTGCGCGGCGAGCGCGCCAAGACGCGCGAGCTGGCGGGCCGGGTGGACCTGCGGCCGCCCAAGATCGAACGCGCCGTCGATCACTTCTCCGGCGGCAACCAGCAGAAGATCATGCTGGCGAAATGCCTGACCCGCGAGGTCGAGCTCTTCGTCTTCGACGAACCCACGGTCGGCGTCGACGTCGGCACGCGCGTGGCCATCTACCAGTTCATCTGCGGTCTCTGCGAGGCCGGCGCCGGGATCCTCTTGATCTCCTCCGACCTGCCGGAGGTGCTGCACCTCTCGCACCGGCTCTATGTCTTCTACCGGGGCCGCGTGCAGGCGGAGCTCGCCAAGGCGGAGATCAGCGAGGAACGCGTGCTCTCGCACTTCTTCGAGCGGGAGGCGGCCTGATGGTGGCGGAGACCAAGCCCGCGCGCTCCACCGTCAGCCTGCCGCTGACCTGGCTGAAGCGGCTCTTCGTCCGCCTGGGGGTGCTGCCGTTCCTCCTGGTGATCGCGCTTGCGGTCTTCCATGCGATGTCGGAAAGGTTCCTGACCGGCAGCAACCTGATGAGCGTCTTGCGGCAATCGGTCTATCTCACCATCGTCTCGATGGGGCAGATGCTGGCGCTGCTCACCGGCGGCTTCGATCTCTCGGTCGGCACCACCATGGCCCTGACCTCGGTCATCGGCGCGCTCGCGATGGTCGCGGCCTTTGCCGCGCTGCCCGAGATGGCTTGGCTTGCCATGCTGGTAGGTTCGCTCGCGGGCATCGCCGCCGGCACGCTGGTCGGCGTGGTGAACGGCATCGGCGTGGCGCTGTTCAAGGTCTCGCCCTTCATCATGACGCTGGGTGTCGCCTCGATCGGTTTCGGCATCGCGCTCTATGAAACGAGCGGCATGCCGGTCTACGGCATGCCGCAGGACTTCGGCGAGATCTTCTACTACGGCAGCTGGCTCAGCGTGCCGATCCCCGTCTATGCCGCGCTGCTGACCTTCCTGGCGCTCGCCGTCGTGCTCTACCGCACGCCGCTCGGCAGGTACTTCTATGCCGTCGGCGGCAACATCAAGGCAGCCAAGCTCTCAGGCATCCAGACCGGCAAGGTGCTGTTCCTGACCTACGTGCTCTGCGCCTTCCTGACGGCGATCGCCGGCATGCTGCTGACCGCGCGCATGGATACCGGCGAGGCGAACATCGGCGCCTCCATGCCGCTCGAGTCCATCGCCGCCTGCGTCATCGCCGGCGTCAGCCTGCGCGGCGGCGTCGGCCGGCTGGAGAACGTCGTGCTGGGCGCGCTGTTCATCGGCCTGGTGCAGAACGGCATGAACCTGGCGCGCATCGAATCCTACCTGCAGACCGTGGTGCTGGGCGCGCTCTTGATTCTGGCGGTGGCGGTTGACCAGATCAGGCTCAGGATCATGGCGACGCTGAAGGATTGAGGAGGAAGACCATGGCCTTGGTATTCAACTGCGACATGGGCGAGAGCTTCGGGCTCTATCACATCGGCGACGACCAGGCGATGATGCCGCTGATCGACGTCGCCAACGTCGCCTGCGGCTTCCACGCGTCGGACTACAACCACATGCGCTCGACCGTGCAGCTGGCCAAGAAGCACGGCGTGAAGGTCGGCGCCCATCCCTCGCTGCCCGACCTGCAGGGCTTCGGCCGGCGCGAGATGAAGATGAGCCGCGAGGAGCTCGCCAACTGCATCATCTACCAGGTGGGCGCGCTGAAGGGCTTTCTCCAGGCCGAAGGCATGGAGCTCAACCACCTGAAGCCGCACGGCTCGCTCTACGGCATGGCGGCGCGCATGGAGCACGTCGCGCATGCGGTCTGCGACGCCGCCGACGTCTTCAAGGTGCCGCTCTACGGCATGATCAACACGCTGCACGAGCAGGTCTACCAGGCGCGCGGCCACCGCTTCGTGGCGGAGTACTACGCGGACCTCTACTACCGCGGCGACGGCGGGCTGATCATCACGCAGAAGCACGACGCGGTCGACCCGGCCGATGCGGCCGAGCGCGCGGTCCGGGCCGTGCGCGAGGGCAAGACCAGGTCGGTCGACGGCAACGACGTCGCCGTGCGGGCCGACGCCATCTGCGTGCATTCCGACACGCCGAACGCGGTGGAGGTGGCCCAGGCGGTGCGCCGCGCCGTGGGCTCCTACCTCAAGGCCGCCTAGAAGGAAGCTTGCCGCATGCCGAAGCTCATCCTCTCGCACCTGCCGGGCACCTTCTACCGCAAGCCGGCGCCCGACAAGCCGCCCTACAAGCAGGAGGGCGACAAGGTCGCGCCGGGTGATGTCTGCGGACTCATCGAGGTGATGAAGTCCTTCCATGAGGTGTTGTGCGAGGAGCACGGCCGCATTCTGCGCTTCCTGGTGGAGAACGAGGCGGCCGTGCAGGCGGGCGATCCGCTGGCGGAGCTGGAGTAGCGCTTGGCCATCCGCCGCCTCTTCATCGCCAACCGTGGCGAGATCGCCGTGCGGATCAACCGGGCCGCGCGCGAGCTCGGCATGACGGTGATCCAGGCGCACAGCGAGGCCGACGCCAAGTCGCTCGCCGTCGCCCTGGCCGACGAGGCGGTGGCCATCGGCCCGCCGCAAGCCGCGAAATCCTACCTGAACGTCGAGGCGGTGGTTGCCGCGGCCAAGGCGAGCGGCGCCGATGCCGTGCATCCGGGCTACGGCTTCCTCGCCGAGAACGCGCGCTTCGCCGAGGCGGTGGAGGCTGCGGGCCTGATCTTCGTCGGCCCGGTCGGCGACACCATCCGCCTGCTCGGCGACAAGGTTTCGGCGCGCGAAGCTGCGGCCAAGGCGGGCGTACCGGTGGTGCCCGGCAGCGAGGGCCGCATCGGCGACCTGGCCGAGGCCGGCCGCCTGGCGCGCGAGATCGGCTTTCCCGTGCTGATCAAGGCGGCCGCCGGCGGCGGCGGGCGCGGCATCCGCATCGTCGAGGCCGAGGCCGAGCTCGACCGCAATCTCGGCCAGGCCGCGGCCGAGGCGCAGGCCGCCTTCGGCGACGGCGGGCTCTACCTGGAGAAGGCGATCACCCGCGCGCGCCACATCGAGGTGCAGATCCTGGGCGACGGCAAGCGCGTCGTGCACTGCTTCGAGCGCGAGTGCTCGCTGCAGCGCCGCCGGCAGAAGGTCTGGGAGGAGGCGCCCGCCTCCACGCTCGATGCGACGCACCGCGCGCACATCACCGCGGCCGCGGTCGCGCTGGCGGAGTCGGTCGGCTACCGCGGCGCCGGCACGGTCGAGTTCCTCTACGACGACGTCACCGGCGCCTTCTACTTCCTCGAGGTCAACACGCGCATCCAGGTGGAGCACCCGGTGACCGAGTGCATCACCGGTCTCGATCTGATCCAGGCCATGCTGCGCATCGCCGGCGGCGAGCCGCTAACGCTGCGGCAAGAGGACGTTCGCCTCACGGGTCACGCCATCGAGGTACGGCTCAACGCCGAGGATCCGGCGAAGAATTTTCTGCCCTTTCCGGGCACGATCTCGGAGCTGCGCGTGCCCGGTGGGCCCGGCGTGCGTTTCGACTCGCTGCTCTACCCCGGCTACGCGATCCCGCCGTTCTACGACTCGCTGCTGGGCAAGCTGATCGTCTGGGCGGAGGACCGGCCGCGCGCGCTGGCGCGCCTGAAGCGGGCCCTGCAGGAGCTGCGGATCGAAGGCGTGAAGACCACGGCGCCGTTGTTCCAGGCGCTGGTCGACGATGCCGACGTGCGGAGCTCGAGCGTGCACACGCGTTGGCTCGAGGGCTGGCTGGCGGCATCGAAGCCAGAGGAACCAAGACGGGAGGCGAGGGCAGGCTGATGCAACCACGCTACGACTACGGCGGCGACGAGCACATCTTCGTCGAGGTGAACGAGGAGATGTCGCTCGAGGCCTTCTTCATGAGCCTCTCGATGTGCAATGCCGTGCGCGAGGCGCGCATCAAGGGCGTGACCGAGATCTGCCCGGCCAACGCCTCCTTCCAGATCAAGTTCGACCCCGACGCGATCAAGCCGGACGACATGGTGCGCGAGCTGAAGAGCCTCGAGGCGGCGGCGCGCAAGGCGGAGCCGAAGATCAAGACCCGTATCATCGAGGTCCCGGTCTTCTACCGCGATCCCTGGACGCACGAGACGCTGATGCGCTTCCGCGAGAGGCACCAGGACCCCAAGGGCACCGACATCGAGTACGCGGCGCGCATCAACGGCTACAAATCCGTCGAGGATTTCATCGCCGCGCACTCCGGCTCGCCCTGGTTCGTCTCCATGGTGGGCTTCGTCGCGGGCCTGCCCTTCCTCTAC
>DATEDK010000054.1:0-2343 GCA_035281685.1 Kiloniellales bacterium
GTCGCTGCAGCATTTCCTGACGCGAGGCCAGGCGGCGCTGCTGGTGGCGGAGCGCGGGCCGGGCGAGCTCGGCGGCTATGCGCTGGTGGTCTTCCGGCGCGGCTCGAGGGTGGCGCGGCTCTATTCCATAGCCGTCGATCCGGCGGCGCGGCGGCGCGGACTGGGCGGCCGGCTGCTGCAGGCGGCGGAAGCGGCGGCGGCCGCGGTGGGAGCGGGCGAGCTGCGGCTCGAGGTGCGCGCTGACAACAGGGCTGCCATCGCCGCCTATGAGAGTGCCGGCTACGAGCGGATCGGCCGCTACGCCGAGTACTACGAGGATCGCGCCGATGCGCTGCGCCTGGCCAAGCGGGTCGGCGCCGCGTCCGGCAAGGCGCCGGCCAGGCTGGCCTGGCGCAAGGGCTAGGGGGACATGGTCAACTACGTCGTCATCGTCGAAGGCAAGGGGGACGAGGCCTGGGCCAGCGAGCACGGCCAGGTGGTCACCGCGCGCGACTACGTCACCAAGCCGGAGCTCTTCGCCGGCAAGCGCCCGCGCGTGATCAACCTCAACGCCGACCTGGAGTACATGGCGCTCGGCTACTACTGCTCGCTTCTGGCCGAGGCGCGCGACCACAAGGTGATCCCGACGATCCAGACCATCGTCGAGCTCTCGAAGAAGTCGCTCTACGCCGACGCGCTGCCGGATCTGAACGCGATCCTGCGCCGGGACCTGGAGAAGGTGGAGGAGCGGCCGCGCGCCGGCTTCACGCTGACCATCTTCTTCGGCGAGCCGCGGGAAGCGCGCTTCCGACAGTTCGCGCGCGCGGTCTTTGACCGCTTCCGCTGTCCGATCCTGCGTGTCGCCTGCATCTACGACGAGCGCTGGCGCATCGACGAGCTCGAGGTAGCAACGCCCTCCGAGCTCTCGCCCGAGGACTTCGCCTTTTTCCGGCAGACTCTCGCCGGCTATACCCGTACCGGCTGGCGCGCGCCCAAGCTGAAAACGCCGCCGCGCTACTCGCTGGCGATCTTGTGGAACCCGCGCGAGACCATGCCGCCCTCGGAGAAGTCCTCACTGGACAAATTCGTTCAGGTCGGCGGGACGCTCGGCGTCGGCGTTGAGCTGATCGAGCGCAAGGACTTTCTCGACCTTGCCGAATACGACGCGCTCTTCATCCGCGAGACGACGACGATCGACAACCACACCTACCGCTTCGCCACCAAGGCCTGGGCGGAAGGCATGCCGGTGATCGACGACCCGGTCTCCATGCTCCGCTGCACCAACAAGGTGTTCCTGGCGGAGCTCTTGAAGGCCAACAAGCTGCCGGCACCGAAGACCGTGATCATCGACCGGGTGAAGCTGGACGAGGCCGAGCAGCAGCTGGGCTTCCCCATCGTGCTGAAGATCCCGGACGGCAGCTTCTCGCGCGGCGTGGTGAAGGCCGACAACCGGCAGGAGCTGGCCGAGGCGGCGAAGAAGCTGCTGCAGCGCTCCGACGTGATCCTGGCGCAGCAGTTCATGCCGACCGAGTTCGACTGGCGGGTCGGCGTCCTGAATCGCCAGCCGCTCTTCGCCTCGCAGTACTTCATGAGCCGCAAGCACTGGCAGGTGATCAACCACGCCAAGAAGGTGCCCGACCAGGGCGGCTGGAAGACCTGGGCGGTGGAGTCGGCGCCCAAGGAGGTGGTTTCGGTCGCGCTGAAGGCGGCGAGCCTGATCGGCGACGGGCTCTACGGCGTCGACCTCAAGCAGACCAAGGACGGCAAGGTCTACGTCATCGAAATCAACGACAACCCGAACATCGACAAGGGCTGCGAGGACCAGGTGCTGAAGGACGACCTCTACCGCATCATCATCAAGGACTTCATCCGCAGGATCGAAGCGCGATGAGGCTCCTCATCGCGCTCCTTCTGCTGCTGCTGGCGCTGCCGGCGGCGGCCGACGAGACCGTCGTCATCACCACGCCGGAGACCGACGACGCCGGCGACCGCCACGCCGGCTACTACTACCCGCCGCCGGAGAGCTTCGAGCGCTACGAAGCGCGCGGGCCGGCGATCAAGCAGGCGAACCGCAACATCCGCGTCGCCTTCATCACCGGTCTCGAGGTCGAGCTCGCCAAACGCGGCCACCCGGTTCCCTATGCGGTCTTCGCCAAGGGCAGCGAGGCGGAGAAGCTGATCGTGGTGGCGCTGATGGACGGCCCGATGGACACGCTCTACCGCGCCCGCGCCGTGCTGGCGAACATGACCGCCGAGGCGCGCTTGCTGCCGCTCCTGAAGCAGAACGGCGTCGAGGACTGGTTCACCTTCCTCGACCTCTGCGTGCTGCTCGGCTTCCAGCAGGTGACGCTCTCCGACGGCAAG
>DATEDK010000055.1:0-7559 GCA_035281685.1 Kiloniellales bacterium
CGGCCCACTCGTAGAGGCGCTCTGCCTCGTCCAGGCGGCCGGCGCGTTCCAGTGCGCGCGCATACTGATGGGTGAGACGGGCGTCGCCGGGCGTCTCCTCAAGCGCCGCCGCGCAGGCGGCGATGGCTGCCTCGGCGTCGATCGCCGCGACCTCGACGCCGGGAACGCCCTCGATGGTGCCGGGCTCGGCGGCCAGTCGGTTGCAGAGGTCAGCCGAGCTTTCGGCCGCACTCGGTCCCGTGGCGGCCAGCAGCACGACCACCAGGAACGCGCCAGCTCTCCTCAGCGTGGTAGTTCCCCACATAGCGCCGCCTCGCAAGGCAAACGCTAGCACAGGTTCCGCGCGGCGAAAGCCCCGCCGTGCAGCGGGAGCAATGGCAGAAAGCAGAAGGCCCGGACCTTGGGGGTCCGGGCCTTCGAGGCTACGCGGTTCCTGGCGCGGGAGGCTACTCGCGCGCCATCCCGAGGATGTTCAGGATGTGCACGAAGAGCGTGATGAACGAGCCGTAGAGGGCGAAGGCGCCGAAGATCGCCTTGCGCTGCGCCGTCTCCGGGTTGTCGTCCGCCAGGTACATGTTCTTGATCATCTGCGTCTCCCAGGCGGTGATGCCCGAGAACAGCAGGACCACCACGCAGGAGATCAGCAGCGAGAAGGTCATGTCCTGCACGAAGATCGCGTTCACGACGATGGCGATGACCAGGCCGATCGACGCCATCACGAAGAAGGTCGCGAAGGCCGAGAGGTTGCGCTTCGTCGTGTAGCCCCAGATCGACACGCCGGCGAAGGCGCCCGCGGTGATCAGGAAGGCGCGCACGATCAGCATCGGATCGAGCTGGCCGTAGACGAAGAACAGCGGTGCCAGGGCGGCACCCCAGAGGCCGGCGTAGACCCAGTAGCAGACCTGGGCGGTCACCATCGACCCGGTGAAGATCAGGCGCGGCGCGAACCAGCCGAGCCCCAGGATGCCGATGAAGAACAGCCAGAACATGTTCTGCACGGCCATGATCGCCTCGACGTTCGAGGCAAGCAGGAACGCCACGCCGCCGGTGAAGGCGACGCCCAGGGCCATGTAGTTGTAGACACGCAGCATGTAGCTGCGCAGGCCTTCGTCGATCCGGGTGTCGACCCGGGCGCCGGTATAGGCCCGTTGCGTATTCGGTTGCAGCATCGTGGTCTCCCTCGCAGCCAGAACCGCGGGCTGAGGCCACCTGGCCCAAGCCCCCGATCCCTAAATTAACCCGAGTGCAGATATTGTCCAAGGATGTCCAGGGTTCAATAGGTTCCCCCTTCGCCTGTAGCGGCAAATTCTGGGCAGGGACTTTGCGCAGCCTAGCGGGCGGTGCAGACGCGTTCAGGTGATTTCGTCTCTGGCGCCATGCCGGACCGTCAGAATCAGGACGATCTGCTCGCTCTCTACCTGCGTTATCTCGTAGATGATCAGGTATTTGCCGACGAGGACCACGCGCGACCCCGCCTCGAATGGGCGACCCCGATTGGGGAACTCCGACAAGGAAAGGCACCTCTCCCGCAGCTGGCTAACAAAGCGGGCGGCTGCTCGCGGATTGTCTCTCGCGATGTACTCACCAATGGCTCGAATTTCGGACTCGGCTACTGGAGAGAAGAAAACCCTAGCGCCCATACTTTCGGGCTAGCTCGTCCAAGAGCTCTTCCGCCGGTCGGCCGCCGAACTTCGCAAAGGATTCGCGCGCCTCGGCAATCTTGCGCTCAATGACTTTAGTTTCAATGAAGTCGACGACCGCTAGCTGATCTTCCTCGGGTAGGTCGCGCGCGGCCGCGAGTGCCTGTTCAAGTTCCTTGATCATGGCAGGACTGTAGCAAGATCCTAAGGAATCTGCATCGGTCACGTTACTCGTTGCGCAGCAGGGGCGCGGCCCGGGCACCGAGCGCCCGGACCGTCCCAGCCAGGCCGAAGAGCAGCGTGACGGCGAGGCCGGCGGCGAGCGTCCAGAGCAGGGGGCCGGGCAGCAGGGTGAACTCCTGCTCCATCACCAGCTCGAGGATGACCGCGGCGGCGATCGAGCCCAGCACGGCGGCGATGGCGGCGGTGGCGAGGCCGAGCAGCGCGAACCCCAGGGCCAGCGAGCCCAGCAGCAGGCTGCGCGTGGCGCCCAGCACCTTCAACACGACGGCGTCGTAGCGCCGGCGCCGTTCGCCGGCGGCGACCGCGCCCGCCAGCACGATGAGGCCGGCCAGCACGGTGACGCTGCCGGTGCCACCGACCGCGGCGGCGATGCTGTCGAGCAGCTCGGCGAAGCCGGAGAGCGCGTCGGCGACGCGAATGGCGGAGACGTTGGGGAAGGCGTCTGTCACCTGGCGCTCCAGCGCCGAGGCGTTGGCGTCGTCCACCCGGACGGTGGCGATGTGCGAGGCCGGCGCGCCTTCGAGCAGGCCGGGCGAGAAGATCATCACGAAGTTGATGCGCAGCTCGGCCCATTCGATCGGCCGGAAGGAGGCAATGGCAGCGGTGACGTCGCGGCCATAGACGTTGACCGTGATCGTGTCGCCGAGCTTCAGGCCCAGCGCCTGGCCCAGCTCCTGGTCGAGGGAGACCAGCGGCGGCCCGGCATAGTCCGCCGGCCACCACTCTCCGCCGGAGAGCGTCACGCCTTCCGGCTGGGCGCGCGACCAGGTGAGGCCACGGTCCGAGTTGAAGATCCAGGAGACCTGGGGCGGGATCGCGAGCTGCTCGGGGCTCTTGCCGTTGATCGCGGTGATGCGGCCGCGCAGCATCGGGACGCGGTTCATGTCGGTGACGCCGGGGTGCGCGCGCACCAGGGCGTCGTACCGGTCGACCTGCTCGTTCTGCAGGTCGATGAAGTAGAAGGTGGGCGCCTCGGCCGGGATCTCCTGCAGCACCTGGCGCGAGATGTTCGCCTGGATCAGCGCGACAGCGGCGAGCACCGTCAGGCCCAGGCCCAGCGAGATCACCACGCTCGGCGTCGGCGTGCCTGGCCGGTGCAGGTTGGCGAGCGCCAGGCGCCAGGTCGTGCGGCGCGGCCGCGGGATGCGCTTGGCCAGGCCCATGACTCCGGTCGCGGCCAGCCGGAAGGCCGCCAGCACCAGCACGGCGCCGCCGACGAAGCCGGCGGCGAAGAGCCGGTCGTGGTGCGTGGCGATGGCAAGGAAAGCCAGCAGCAGGGCGGCCGCGATGACGGCAGGCCAGAGCCAGCCTGGCAGGCGCTGGCGCCGCTGCTCCAGGTGGCCGCGGAAGAGGCCCGCGGCGGAGAGACGCTGCGCCCGGGCCAGCGGTCGGAAGGCGAAGAGCGCGGCGGTCAAGAGACCCATGAGGCCGGCCAGCAGCAGCGGGAAGAGCGCGGGCGCGCCGCCGAGATCGAGGTTGAAGGCCTCGGAGAGGAACGGCGCCACCAGCACCGGCGCTGCGGCCCCCACCGCCAGGCCGATGGCGATGCCGATGGTGGCCAGCGCCAGCACCTGCAGGAAGTAGATGCGCGCGACGAGACCGCCCGAGGCGCCCAGGCACTTCAGTGTGGCGATGGTGTCGCGCCGCGATTCCAGGTGCGCGGCGACGCCGTTGGCGACACCGACGCCGCCGACCAGGAGCGCGGTCAGCCCGACCAGCGACATGAAGAGGCGCACCTGGCGGATGAAACGCTCGACGCCAGGTGCCGCGCGGTCGAGGCCGGCGACGCGCCAGCCGGCTTCCGGGAAGGCTCTGTCCAGACGCTCGCGCCAGGCCGCGAGACTCTCGCCCTCCGGCAGATCGACGCGGACGTGGCGATAGACCAGGCTGCCGGGCCCGTCGAGGCCGGTGCCGGCGAGGCTGTCGAGCGCGATCAGCACGCGGGGGCCGAAGGTGAAGGCGCTGGCGGTGCGGTCGGGCTCGCGCGCGATCGTGGCGCGTACCACGAACGACTGCTCGCCGATGCGGATCTCCTCGCCGACCGCGATGCCGAGGCGCTCCAGCAGATCGGACTCCACGGCGGCGCCGAAGCGGCCATCGATCTCGGCCAGCGCATCGGCGCCGCCGGTCGGCGGCGCGAGCTCGAGCGCGCCATAGAGCGGATAGGCCGTGTCGACCGCCTTCAGCTCGACCAGCCGCCGCTCGCCGTTGCCGGCGCGCGCCATGGCGCGCATCTCGGCGGTTTCGGAGAGGCGCCGGCTGTTGGCCTCGAGCCAGTTGCGCTCCTCGGCGAGGAAGGCGCGGTTGAAGAGGCGAAGCTCGGCCTCGCCGCCGAGGAGCGCGCGGGCGTCGCGGTCGAGGCTGGCGAGCAGGTCGGCCGAGACCGTGCCGACGGTGGCGAGCGCCGCCACCCCGAGCGCGAGCGCGGCGAGAAAGACGCGGAAACCCTTGAAGCCGCCGCGCAGCTCGCGTCGCGTGAAGCGCCAGGCAAGCGCCAGATCCATGGCTCAGCCGGCCGCGGCGGCGCGGGCGGAGCTGTGGCTGTCGGCCACGATGCGACCGTCGGCCATGCGCACCTGCCGGCGGCAGCGGCGGGCGAGCGCGGGATCGTGCGTGATGAGGAGGAGGGTGCTGCCGGCCTCGGCGGCGAGCGAGAAGAGGAGGTCGATCACCTGCTCGCCGGTGGCGCCGTCGAGGTTGCCGGTCGGCTCGTCGGCCAGCAGCAGCTTCGGGCGCACCACGAGCGCGCGGGCCAGTGCCGTGCGCTGCTGCTCGCCGCCCGAAAGCTGGCCGGGATAGTGCTCCAGGCGATGGCCGAGGCCGACGGCGCCGAGCGCCGCGGCGGCGCGCTCGAAGGCGTCGCGCCGGCCGGCCAGCTCCAGCGGCACGGCGACGTTCTCCAGCGCGGTCATCGTCGGGACGAGGTGGAAATCCTGGAACACGATGCCGATGGCGTCGCGGCGCAGGCGCGCCAGCGCATCCTCGGACTTGCCGGCGAAATCGACGCCGGCGACGGCGATGCCGCCGCTGGTCGCGCGCTCGAGCCCGGCCACCACCATCAGGAGCGAGGTCTTGCCCGACCCCGAGGGCCCGAGCAGGGCCACGCTCTCGGCCGCGCCCACGGCCAGGTCGATGCCGCGCAGAATCTCGACCGGCCCGGCCAGCGACGGCAGGGTCAGCGTGACGCCGGAGAGCTCGATCATGCGGGCTGGGCTTCCATCGGCGGGCAATCCGGCAGATATGGCGCCTGGCCGATGGCGATCAATGCGCCGGCCTTCGACTGCTTGTTATGCGGCTCATTCTGCGTCGCCCAATTTTACGTGGCGGGGCGCCAGATCATGGCCGAGGCACCGATGCCGGCCGCTTCCAGCGCCGCCGTGGCGGCGGCATCGTCGCGCTCGACGTCGAAGACCATCGCGTAGTAGCGCTTCTCCCGGTCACTGTCCGGGCGGTCGACGGAGAGCGCCCCGAAGTAGACGACCTCGCCTGGACCCACTTCGATCTCGACGGTCTCGGTGTTTTCCAGCGCCGCGTCGTCGTCGAGCGACATGCCCCAGAAATTGACGTCGACCGGCACATAGAAGTGCGTTGCCGATTGGCTGCTCGGTAGCGGCGTGACGTCGCCCAGCAGGTGCGTGGCGGTCAGCACGTAGTGCCCCGGCGGCAGGGTGACGACCTGGTGGAGGGGCTGCGAGGGATCGCATTGCGGGCCGTCCGCGCGGCAGGTCTCGCGCACGATCTCGAAGGCCGGCCCGTTCGGTATCAGTCGCCCGGTCGCCGGATCGTAGGCCCGGAAGGTGAAATGCAGCCGCCGGCCATCGGCCACGCCGGTAAGGCCAAGGGTCGAGAGGCTGCCGACGATGACCGCCTCGCCCGGCTGCTGCGTGGCGTCGCCGTACTGCCCCGCCGGGACGTTGGTGCCGGACGAGCTGCAGGCGGAAAGCGCGAGAACCAGCAGGACGACGGCACGGCGCATGGGCGAGGGCTCCTCTCTGGCGGAGAGGCTACTGTGCCTCCGCCAGGGCCGGGAGTGCCACCGTCTTCGCGACCGCCAACGGTCGCGCCCGGCCGGCCGGCAGCCTTGATCGCTGCCCCGCCAGGGCGCATGTCTTGACCATGCGATTCCTCACGCGTCGCGGCTTTCTCGCGCTGGCCGCCGCTACTGCGGTGATCCCGCGCGCGACCCTGGCGGCACCGGTGCGCGTCCTGGCCTTCGGCGATTCGCTGATCCACGGCTATGGACTGCCGCCGGAGGAGAGCCTTCCGGCGCAGCTCGAGGCGGCGCTGAAGGCCGCCGGCGACGACGTCATGGTGATCAACGGCGGCAACTCCGGCGACACGACGGCCTCGGGCCTGGCGCGCCTCGAGTGGACGCTGGGCGGCGGGGCCGATGCGGTGCTGCTGTCGCTCGGCGCCAACGACGGGCTGCGCGGCCTGGAGCCGGCGGAGACCGAGAAGAACCTGCGCGCCATGCTGGACGTCCTGAAGCAGGCGAAGCTGCCGGTGCTGCTCGCCGGCATGTATGCGCCGCGCAACCTGGGGCAGGACTACGCTGCCGAGTTCGACGCGGTCTACCCGCGCCTCGCCGCCGAGTACGGCACGCTCTTCTATCCCTTCCTGCTACAGGGCGTTGTCCTCGATCCGGCGCTGAACCAGGCCGACGGCATCCACCCCAACGCCAAGGGCGTGGCGGTCATCGTCGAGGGACTCCTGCCCGAGGCCCGGGCATTGGTCGAGGAAGCGCGAGGCGCCGCGACGCAAGGCTAGGAGGCATCCCCTTGGAGCCGGCCTTCTCTGTTGGTTTCGCCAAGGATGTCGACTGGAGCGAGGCCTTCGCCGCGGCGCTGGCCGATGCCTGGCCGCTGCCGGAGGGCGCCAACCTCGGCTTCGTCTTCGCGACCGACTACTTCGCGCCGCACTTCGCCGAGATCGTCCAGCGGCTGCGGCAGGAGACCGGGATCGCCGAGTGGTCCGGCACCGTCGGCCTCGGCGTCGCCACGCCCGAGGGCGAGATCTTCGACGCGCCGGCGCTGGCGATCCTCGCCGGCCGCTTTCCGGCCGACTCCTTCCGCACCTTCGGGCCGATCGCGACCGAGCCCGAGACCTTCACCGCCGAGGCCGGGGACTGGCTGGCCGAGCGCGCCGGCACGGTGGCGCTGCTGCAGGCCGACCCGCGCACGCCCGATCTCGCGGCGCTCCTGGCCGACTTCGCCGTGGCCGCCAAGGCCTTCACGCTCGGTGGTCTGACGGCGTCGCGCCGCCAGGGTGCCGCGGTGCCGGGTGACGGCCACACCGCCGGCCTCTCCGGCGTGCTCTTCGGCCCGGAGGTGCCGGTGGTGAGCGGGCTCTCGCAGGGCTGCACGCCGCTGGGCCCGCCGATGCAGATCACCCAGGCGAGCCGCAACGTCATCGTCGCGATCGACGGCAAGCCGGCGCTCGCGGCGCTGGTCGAGCTCGTCGACCAGCACTTCGGCGGCCGCCTCAGCGAGGCCTTGCCGCTGATCCACCCGGCCTTTCCACTGCCGGGGCGCGACCGCGACGACTACCTGGTGCGCAACCTCGTCGGCATCGACGCGCAGAAGGGGCTGGTGGCGGTCAGTGAGTTGGTGGAGCCGGGCCAGCCGATCCTGTTCTGCCGCCGCGACCCCGTCGCTGCGCGGAAGGACCTCGAGCGCA
>DATEDK010000056.1:0-2483 GCA_035281685.1 Kiloniellales bacterium
GGCCCTAGGTCAGCGGGTGCGCATCCTATCCCGCGAGCGCAGGAACTCCAGTTTCAGCAATAGAGATCGGCCAGGCGCTCGCTCGTGGTGATCCAGGGCTCGCGCTCCTCGTCCGCTGCGGGCCGCGCGCCGTCGAGACCGACGAGCCGCAGCACCGGCGCGTCCAACGTGGCGCGCAAGGCGATCTCGGGCTGCTCAGCGCGCGCCGCATCGGCCACCCCTTCCCCCCGACACCGGAGCGATGCTAGGCAGACTCGCCCGCAAGGCTCGCGATGATGGGGCAGTGCGGCCGGTGGTCGCCGTCGCAGGCCTCGGCGAGCGCGCTCAGCGTCGCGCGCATCTCCCTCAGAAGCCGGATCTTGCCGTCGAGCTCGGCGATGTGGTTCAGGGCCAGCGCCTTCACGTCGCGGCTGGACCTCGACCGATCGCCCCAGAGACGCAGCAGGTCACGGATCTCCTCGATCGAGAAGCCGAGGTTGCGCGCGCGGCGGATGAAGCCCAGGCGGTGCAGGTCGTCCGGCCCGTAATCCCGGTAGTTGCTGTCGCGCCGCCCGGCCGGCGGCACCAGGCCGATCGCCTCGTAGTGCCGGATCATCTTCGCCGATACGCCCGTTGCCTCGGCAGCCTGGCCGATCTGCATCGTCCTCTCCTCGCCGCTTGACCTTCCCACGATGGGAAGGTGCAGAAAAGATGAGACACCCGGCGCAAGGATTCAATATGCACGTCCATCACGACCATTCCGAGCCCGCAACAGCCGAGGCAACCGCCGTCGACCCCGTCTGCGGCATGAGCGTGCGCATCGAAGGCGCCAAGCACGTGGCCGAGCACGCGGGCCGCACCTACTACTTCTGCTGCGCCGGCTGCCGCAGCCGCTTCCTGGCCGCGCCCGACAGCTTCCTGGAGAAGGCCGCCCCCCCGGGCCACGGACACCACGGTCATCACCCCGCCCCCGCCAAGGCGGCACCGGCGCCCGCACCGGCCGGCACGATCTACACCTGCCCGATGCATCCCGAGATCCGGCAGCTCGGACCCGGCAGCTGCCCGATCTGCGGCATGGCGCTGGAGCCGGAATTGCCCACGGCCGAGAGCGGCCCCAATCCCGAGCTCGTCGACATGACGCGCCGCTTCTGGGTCGGCGCGGTGCTGTCGATCCCGGTGGTCGTGCTCGGCATGGGTGCGGACCTCCTGAACCTGCACCGCTTCCTTTCCGGACCGGCGATGAACTGGCTGCAACTCGCCTTCGCCACGCCGGTGGTGCTCTGGGCCGGCTGGCCGTTCTTCGTGCGCGGCCTCGCCTCAATCCGAAATCGCAGCCTCAACATGTTCACGCTGATCGCCATGGGCGTCGGCGTGGCCTGGCTCTACTCGCTTGTCGCCACGCTGGCACCGGGCTGGTTCCCGGAGGCAACCCGCACGATGGGGGACGCGGTCGCCGTCTACTTCGAGGCGGCCGCTGTCATCACCGTGCTCGCCCTGCTTGGCCAGGTACTGGAGCTGAGGGCGCGCGAGCGCACCTCGGGCGCGATCCGCGCGCTGCTCGACCTCGCGCCGAAGACCGCGCGGCGCATCAAGAAGGACGGCAGCGACGAGGAGGTGCTGGTCGCGGAGATCGCCCTCGGCGACCGCCTGCGGGTGCGGCCGGGCGAGAAGATCCCGGTCGACGGCACGGTCGAGGACGGCCGCTCCGCCGTCGACGAGTCGATGGTGACTGGCGAGTCGATGCCGGTCACCAAGGAGCCGGGCGCGCGACTGATCGGCGGCACCATCAACCGCTCCGGCGCGCTGGTCATGCAAGCGACCCGCATCGGCCGCGACACCATGCTGGCGCGGATCGTTGAGATGGTGGCGCAGGCGCAGCGTTCGCGCGCGCCGATCCAGCGCCTGGCCGACCAGGTTTCCGGCTGGTTCGTGCCGCTGGTGATCGTGGTGGCACTCGCCGCCTTCGCCGGCTGGATGGCGTTCGGACCCGAGCCGCGGCTGGCCTTCGCACTGGTCGCGGCCGTCTCCGTGCTGATCATCGCCTGCCCCTGCGCGCTCGGCTTGGCGACGCCGATGTCGATCATGGTCGGGGTCGGCAAGGGCGCCACCTCGGGGCTTCTGATCAAGAACGCGGAGGCGCTGGAGCGCCTGGAGAGGGTCGACACTCTCGTGGTCGACAAGACCGGCACGCTGACCGAGGGCAAGCCCGCGGTCACCGCCGTGCGGCCGGCCGCTGACGTCGCCGAAGCCGAACTGCTGCGCATCGCCGCCAGCGTCGAGCGGGCGAGCGAGCATCCGCTGGGACAGGCGATCGTGCGCGCCGCGGCGGAGCGCAGCCTGGCCCTGGCGGAGCCCGGCCATGTCGAGAATGAGGTGTTGCGCTATGCAGCCAGCGTCGAGCGCGCGAGCGAGCATCCGCTGGCGCGGGCCGTGGTCGCAGCGGCGGTCGAACGACGGATCGAACTCGCGCGCGTGCTCGGCTTCGATTCTCGAGCCGGCAAAGG
>DATEDK010000057.1:0-7947 GCA_035281685.1 Kiloniellales bacterium
CACCACCAGCACCACGCGATAGCCCTTGGCACGCGCCACCAGCGCAAGACCCAGGCCGGTGTTGCCGGCGGTGGCCTCGATCACCGTGCCGCCAGGTTGCAGGCGGCCGTCGGCCTCGGCAGCCTCGATCATCGAGCGGCCGATGCGGTCCTTGATCGAGCCCCCCGGGTTCTGGCTCTCCAGCTTCAGGAAGAGGCGGCAGCGGCCGGTGTCGAGGCGCGTGATCTCGACCATCGGCGTGTCGCCGATCATCGCCAATGCGTTGGGAAAGGTCGCAGCCGGGTTCATCGCTTTCTCCCTCGGCGGCAGCGGCTGCCGTAAGCGTGGGGGCTGGGTGGGGCAGCCGCAAGAGCCGTGCCGCAGTGCCGTGGCGTTGTCGAGGCCGAAGCGCTCTGCCATGGTGCAAAACTCCTGTTCTCCATGGGGCAAAGAGCGTCGCGATGGCCAAGTCGAGCGGTGACCGTCGACCGGCGGCCCACCCTCTGGCAGGGGCCGATCTCGGGACGCTCCTGGCCCTCCTGGGCGGCTGCGGCGGCCTCCCGGTACGATGCTGGCCGGCTGCGGCCGGCATGGTGGGCTCGGCCCTTGGCCGGCTGCCGTTCCGGCTGGGCGAGCGCGCCTGGGTCGCACTGGCGCGGCGGGGCAGAGATGTTGAGACCCCGCCGCTCTTCATCCTGGGCCACTGGCGCAGCGGCACGACACACCTGACCAACGTGCTGGCCGAGGGCGGCTTCGGGTTCGTGGATCCGATCGCCGCCGGCCTGCCGTGGGAATTCCTGACGCTCGGCCGCTGGCTGCGGCCGCTCCTGGTGCGGATGCTGCCGGAAGGGCGCTTCATCGACCAGGTGGAGGTCGGCCCCAATTCGCCGCAGGAGGACGAGGCCGGGCTCGCCAACCTGGTGCCGCTCTCCTACTTCCACGCCATCTATTTCCCGCGGCGCTTCGAGTCCTGGTTCGCGCGCGGTCTCTTCCTCGACGGCGCGAGCGCCCGCGAGGTCGCGCGGTGGGAGCGGCGCTTCCGGCTCTATCTCTGGAAGCTGGCGCGCCGCCGGCCCGACCGGCCGCTTCTGGTCAAGAACCCGGTCTACACCGCCCGCGTCGCTCAGCTCATGCGGCTCTATCCAGAGGCGCGCTATCTGCACATCGTGCGCAATCCACACGAGGTCTTCGCCTCGACCCGCGCCTTCCTCGGCAAGATGTTCGAGGCGCTGGCCCTGCAGCCCTGGGACCACGTCGCGATCGAAGAGGTCGTGCTCGCCACCTACGCGCGGATGATGGACCGCATCATCGCCGACAGCGCGCGGATTCCTGCCGGACGCTTCCTCGAAGTCCGCTTCGAGACGCTGGAGACCGAGCCGCTGCGGGAGCTGGAGCGCATCCATGAGAGCCTGGCGTTGAGCGGCTTCGCTGCCGCGCGACCGGCCTATCGCGCCTATCTCGACCGCATCCAGCGCTACGAACGCGCGAAGCGCAGCTTCCCGGAGCGCGACCTCGCACTGGTCGAGCGGCACTGGGGCCGCTTCCTCAAGCATTGGGGTTATGGAAGGCCATAGGTCGACCCGCCGAAGCGCCTGCACTTTGTCCGCAACCATCGAAGCTGCAAACGACGAATCGGGTTGTCGAAGTCCGGACGCCTTGCCAGATTGCGCAAGTTCAGCACGGTGAAGCGCAAGATTTGGTTTCATGGCCAAGGTGAGTGGGGCTGTTCGGCTGCTGTTCCATCCTTTGGCTGGGGCAGATCTGGCGACACTACTGTGGCTGCTGCGCCATGGCGGAGGCGTCACCGCGGGAGGTTGGTCGCGGACCGCCCTGCTGGCCTCGGCGGTGGGCAGGTTGCCCTTCACGCTGGGCGAGCGTGCATGGGTGGCGTTCCGACGGCGCGGCAGGGATCTCGAGACGCCGCCGCTCTTCGTCCTCGGTCATTGGCGCAGCGGTACGACGCACCTGCTCAACGTGCTTGCCCAGGGCGGCTTCGGCTACACGGATCCCATGGCGGCCGGAATGCCGCTGGACTTCCTCTTCCTCGGCCGACTGCTTCGTCCCTTGATGGCCCGGGCGCTGCCGAGAAACCGCCTGATCGATGCCGTCGAGGTCACGTCCATGTCGCCGCAGGAAGACGAGATGGGCTTGGCGTGCATGGTTTCTCTTTCCTACCTCCACGCCATCTACTTCCCGAGCCGTTTCCAGCCCTGGTTCAACCGCGGCCTCTTCTTCGACGGCGCCGGGTCGCGAGAGGTGGCGCAATGGGAGCGCCGCTTCCGTACCTATCTCTGGAAGACGGCGCGATGGCGGCCGGACAAGCCGCTGCTCGTCAAGAACCCCGTCTACACCGGCCGCGTGGCGCAGCTGGAACGGCTCTATCCCCAGGCACGCTACCTGCACATCGTCCGCAATCCGCACGAGGTCTTCGCCTCGAGCCGCAGCTTGTTCGCCAGGATGCTCGAGCTGGTGGCGCTGCAGCCTTGGGACCACGTGCGGATCGAGGACGTCGTGCTTGCGACCTACGCCCGAATGATGGATCGGCTGATCGCCGACATGGCCACTTTGCCGCGCAGCCGTTTCTTTGAGGTTCGGTTCGAGGATCTGGAAGCCCAGCCGCTGGTCGAGCTGGAGCGGATTCACGACGGCCTGGGTCTCGGCAGCTTCGCCGCCGCCCGACCGACCTACGCCGCCTACCTCGACAGCGTTCGGGACTACCAGCGCGCCAAGCGGAGCTTCCCGGAGCGGGACCTGGCGCTGGTCGAGCGGCACTGGGGCCGCTTCCTCGATCACTGGGGCTATGGGAGGCCGTAGAAGTCCTCCCTCTCCCCCCTGCGGGAGAGAGTCGGGGTGAGGGGGTTGGTTGGTGACGGTGTCGAAAACTCGTACCGACCGACCCCCCTCACCCCTACCCCTCTCCCACAAGGGGAGAGGGGAAATTCAATCCTCGTCGGAGCGCGCGGCCAGCACGCGCGACGGCAGGCCCACGGCGTTCAGCCGCTCGATGATCTCGTGCACGTGGCTGGCGTTCTTCGTCTCGATCACCACGTCGACCTCGGCCTGCTTGGCGGGCACGTTGTAGAACATGCGCTGGTGGTAGACCTCGATGATGTTGCCGCCGGTCTCGCCGATGACGCGGGTGATCTGCGCCAGCACGCCGGGCTTGTCGACGATCTCCACGCGCAGGCGCACCAGGCGGCCGTCGCGCGCCAGCCCGCGCGCCAGCACGGCCGAGAGCAGGCGCACGTCGATGTTGCCGCCGCAGAGGATGGCGGCGACCTTGCGGCCGGCGAAGCGCTGCGGCTCGGCCAGGATCGCCGCGACGCCGGCGGCGCCGGCCCCCTCGGCCACCAGCTTCTGCTGCTCGGCGAGCGCGCAGATCGCCACCTCGATCGCGGGCTCGTCGACGATGAGCACCGCCTCGACCAGGTCGCGGATGATCGGCAGCGTGATCTTGCCGGGGTTCTTCACTGCGATGCCGTCGGCCAGCGTGGTTCCGCCGGCGGTCGGCGGCAGGCCGCGCAGGGCCTGGTACATCGAGGGGAAGCGGTCGACCTCGACGCCGTAGAGCCTGATCTCGGGCTTCAGCGCCTTGGCGGCGAGCGCAATGCCGCTGATGATGCCGCCGCCGCCGATCGGCACGACGATGCTGTCGAGCGCCGGCAGGTCCTCGAGCAGCTCCAGGCCGATCGTGCCCTGGCCGGCGACGATGCGCTCGTCGTCGTAAGGATGGACGAAGGCGAGCCCCTCCTTCTCCGCGATCTCGCGCGCCGCCACCGCCGAGGCGTCCAGCGTGTCGCCGGTCAGGAGGACGCGCGCGCCGAAGCCGCGCGTGCGCTCGACCTTCAGGTAGGGCGCGAACTCCGGCATGACGATGGTGGCAGGGATGCCGAGCTTCTGCGCGAAGTAGGCGACGCCCTGCGCGTGGTTGCCGGCGGACATGGCGATCACGCCGCGGCTGCGCTGCTCGGGCTCCAGGCTGGAAAGCTTCACCAGCGCGCCGCGGTCCTTGAACGAGCCGGTCGCCTGCAGGCTCTCCAGCTTGAGATGGAGCTCGCAGCCGGTCATCTGCGACAGGCGCTCGGCGCGCACCAGCGGCGTGCGCACGACCTGGCCCCGCACCAGCTGGGCGGCTTGGCGGATCTCGGCTAGTCCGACGGACATGCGGCAACTCTAGCGCGGAGTGAGCGTCAGCGTCTCGCCCTGGTCGGGCGGCGTGCCGGCGAGGGTCAGGCTTTGCCCCTGCTGCCACAGCGGCGCCATGTCGCCGTAGTGCGGGGAGAAGGGATTGCCGGACTGCCCGGTGGCGGTGACGAAGAGCGAGGCGTCGGGGTTCGCCATGTCGAAGACCGCGCGGAAGCCGGCGCCGTGGCGGTGGTGGAAGGCAGCGGGCATCGGCGGGATGAAGGACGAGCCGCCGCGGTTCACCGTGTCTTGGCCGCCGTCCGTCGGCACCTCGTAGGCGACCACGTCGCCCAGAACCGGAATGTAGCCCAGCACCGGATGATCGAAGCGGGCGACGTGCGCCTCGCCCCAGCGCCAGTCGGCCGGCTCGTCGCCGTAGAGCCGCACCAGGGCGGCCAGGGTCTCGTCCAGCGCCTGGCGCACGGCGGTGGGGCAATCCTCCGTCTCGGTCGTCGTGGTGTCGTCGCAGAAGAGGCTGTCGGGCGCGAGGATGGCGCGCAGGCGCTGCTCGCTGCCGCTCATCAGCTCCGGCAGCAGCTCGCCCACCTGGTCCGCCAGCAGCCGCCGCTCGAGCGCCAGGATCCAGGCGCTGTAGATCAGCGGCTGCGGCGCGTCACGGCGCATGACGTAGTCCCATTGGCGCAGCAGGGCGAGCGCGGCGTCCGCCTCCGGCTTCTCGCCGGTCATCTCGAGCAGCAGCGGCAGGATCTCGCGGGCACCCACCGAGAGGGCGTCGCTCTGCAGCGCCACCATCTCCTGCGGGCTGTGCACCGCCTTCTCCCGCAGCACCTCGTCGATGCGCTGCGCGCGCGAGGGGAAGTACCACTCGGTGGCGATCAGGTGCGGGTAGTCGTCCGGCACCGCCTTGTTGTTGGCGGTGACGAGCTGGCCGCTCGCCGGATCGGCGAGGCGCGGCAGCTCCTCGTAGGGCACCCAGCCGACCCAGTCGTACTCGCCGTTGGCGCCGGGCACCGGCAGCAGGCCGTCGCCCCTGGCACGGATTGGCACGCGGCCCGGAACGGCCAGCACGATGCGGCCCTGCGCGTCGGCCAGGATCACCGACTGCTGCGGACTCTGCAGGTCGCGCAGCGCCACCAGCGCCTCCTCGACGTCGCTCGCGTGGTTCAGCCGGAAGAGCGCCTCGCCCGAGCGGTCGTCGTCCAGCAAGCCGGGCCAGGCGAGCGCCAGCACCTGGTTCTCCGGCACCACGGCCGCCGCCGCGGGCAGGGCATCGCTCAGCACCGGGCCGTGATAGGTCTCGCGCACGGTGAAGCGCAGCGGCTCGGCCTCGGAGATGGCGATCGTCTCCTGACGCGTCTTGAAGGCTTGCGGCCCCTCGCGAGTCAGGTAGCGGCCGGGATCCGCCGGGTCGATGGTCTCGATGAAGAGGTCCTGGGTGTCGCCGTGCGTCGTGGTGAAAGACCAGGCGAGCGTGTCGTTGCGCCCGATCACCAGGAAGGGGATGCCGGGCGCGGTGGCCCCCGCCAGCACGCGGCCCTCGTACTCGAGTCTGGCGAGATACCAGTAGCCCGGCGCCTGCAGGCCGAGGTGCGGATCGTTGGCGAGGAGCGCACCGCCGGTGCTGCTGCGGGCCGGCGCCAGGGCCCAGGCGTTCGACGCGCTCTTCGGACCGATCATCCAGGGCAGCGCCTCGGCCAGTCCCCGCAGCACGCCGCGCTGTTCCAGCGCCGCGAGGTCCTTGGTGGCAACGGGCGCATCGGCCGGATAGGCGGGGAAGAGCTGGTGGATCTCCTCGGCCGAGAGCACGGGCAGAAGCTGCGCGCGCAACAGCTCCTGGCCGTAGTTCATGGAGAGCTGCAGCGCCATCAGCCGCCCCCAGACCAGCGAGTCCGCCGCGGTCCAGACCTCGGGGCGGTAGGCCAGGATGTAGAACTCCATCGGCCAGGGACCTTCGTGCGTGTCGATGTAGGCGTTGACCCCGGCCACGTAGTGGTCGAGCGCCGCTCTCGCCTCCGGCGAGAGATGACGCAGATTGCGCTTGGCGACGCCGTAGAGGTCGAGCGTGCGCATGACGCGGTCGGCCTGCACCGTGGCCCGGCCAAGGACCTGCGACAGGCTGCCGGCGCCCAGGCGCCGCGTGAGATCCATCTGGAAGAGGCGGTCCTGCGCGTGCGCGAAGCCCAGGGCGAAGAGCGCATCGGCTTCGCTCTCGGCGCGGATCGTCGGGATGCCCCAGTCGTCGCGGGTGATGGTGACCGGCGCCCTCAGGCCGCGCAGCGCGAGGCTGCCCTCGGTCGTCGGCAGCGAGCCGCGCTGCCAGATCCACCCTCCCGCCAGCGCCAGCACGAGCAGCACCAACAGCGCCGCGAGGCCGCGGAAGAGCCAGCGCCAGAAGCCTCTCATCGGGCGTAGAGCCCGCTGTGCTGCTCGCGCAGCTTCGCCTTCTGCACCTTGCCCATGGCGTTGCGCGGCAGGCTGTCGAGGAAGAGCACGCGCTTGGGCACCTTGTAGGCGGCGAGCGCCCGGCGGCATTCCGCGATCACCGCGGCCTCCACGGGCGCCTGGCCGCTCACCGTGCAGAACGCGGTGACGCCTTCGCCGAAGTCGCGGTGCGGCAGGCCGACCACCGCGCTCTCGCCGATGCCCGGGATGGCGTCCAGCACGAGCTCGATTTCCTTGGGATAGACGTTGTAGCCGCCGCTGATGATCAGGTCCTTGGCGCGGCCGACCAGCGCGAGGTAGCCGTCCGGCTCGATCACGCCGATGTCGCCGGTGATGAAGAAGCCGTCCGGGCGGAAATCCTTGGCGCGCTGCTCGGGCCGGCGCCAGTAGCCGGGGAAGACGTTCGGCCCGCGCACCTCGACGCTGCCGACCTCGCCCTGCGGCAGCGCCCTGCCGCTCTCGTCGGCGATGCGCAGCTCGACGTCGGGCAGCGGCCGGCCGACGGTGCCGGCCCGGCGGGGGCCATGGAGGGGGTTGGAGGCCAGCATGCCGGTCTCGGTCATGCCGTAGCGCTCCAGGATCGCCTGCCCGGTGCGCGCCTCGAAGGCCTTGTGCGTCTCGGCGAGCAGGGGCGCCGACCCGGAGACGAAGAGCCGCATGTGCCGGCAACGCTCGGCCGTGAGGCCGGGTTCATCGAGCAGGCGCGTGTAGAATGTGGGCACCCCCATCATCACGCTCGCCTGCGGCATGAGCTCCAGCACCTGCCCGGCGTCGAACTTCGGCAGGAAGAGGAGGGTGGAACCGTTCAGCAGTGCCGTGTGCAGGGCGACGAAGAGACCATGCACATGGAAGATAGGCAGCGCGTGCAGCAGCACGTCACCCGGCACGAAACCCCAGAGCTTCACCAGCGTCTCGGCGTTCGAGGACAGATTGCGATGCGTCAGCATCGCCCCCTTGGAGCGGCCGGTGGTGCCGCTGGTGTAGCAGAGGGCAGCCAGGTCATCGGCGCGGGCCGGATGGATCGGCCCCTCGGCAGACGCGTCAGCTGCAAGCAACTCGGCCAGTGTCAGCGTCGGCACGGTGGGGCTGCGCACGCCGTCGCAGACGAAGAGACCCGGCTCGGCATCGTCGAGGAAGTAGGCGATCTCGCTGGGCGTGTAGGCGGTGTTGAGCGGCAGATAGACCAGGCTGGCCTTGAGGCAGGCGAGGTAGAGCGCGACCGCCTCGGCCGACTTTTCGATCTGCGCGGCGACGCGGTCGCCAGGCCGGAGCCCGCGGCCCAGCAGAACGTTGGCCAACCTGCCCACCAGCGCCTCGAGATCGCGCCAGGAGAGCGAGCGCCCGCCCGGCACGACGAGCGCGGCCTTGCCGCGGTCGGCC
>DATEDK010000058.1:0-2854 GCA_035281685.1 Kiloniellales bacterium
AGCCAGCTCTCGCTCGACGCGGAGTCCTTCGCCGCGCGCGACCTGAGCCTTGCGCTGGGGCCGAGCCGCGGCACCGGCGAGATCGTCTACACCCTGGGCGAGGCGCCGACGCTGACGGCCCGCCTCAACTTCCCGCAGCTCAACCTCGACGAGCTGATCGCCCAGGCGACGCCGCCGGGCGCGGACCTGCCCGAGGCGCAGCCAGGCACGGAGTCCGCTGCCGGCGAGGCGCCCGCGACCCTGCTGCCGCCGGGGCTGACCGGCACCTTCGAGCTCGGCGTCACCCAGCTCACCTACCGCGGTCAGGTCGTGCAGGACGTGGTGTTCGCCGCCGACATCGCGAACGACAAGGCGACGCTGCGCGACATCGCCATGCAGCTGCCCGGTCCCTCGACGCTGGCGCTTTCCGGCGAGGTGGCGCTGGCCAACGGCGAGCCTGCGTTCGTCGGCCATCTGGAGCTCGCCTCCGACCGTCTGCGCGACCTGCTGTCCTGGGTCGGCGTCGATGTCGCCGGCGTGCCGGCCGACCGGCTCGGTCGCTTCGACCTCGTCACCGACGTCAACGCCTCGGGCCAGCAGCTGGCGCTCTCCGACCTCGCCATCGAGCTCGACTCCACGCGCGCCTCGGGCGGCGTGGTGCTGGCCATGGGCGACCGTCCCGGCGTCGGCCTCGGCCTCGCCATCGATCGCCTGAACGTCGACGCCTACATGCCGGCGGGCGCCGGCGACAGCGGCACCGGCGGTGGCCAAGCAGCGGCCGGCGGCGATCCTCTGGCCGCCTTCGACGCCAACCTCGATCTGCGCATCGGCAGCCTGACCTACCAGGGCGTGCCGGTGGGCGACGTGCGCGTCGTCGGCTCGCTGCAAAGCGGCACCTTCCGCTTCGACGAGCTGAAACTCGGCGTGATCGCCGGCGGCAGCCTCAGCTATACCGGTACGCTCGCGCCGGCCGAGCCGCGCTTCGACGGCACGCTGATGCTCTCGTCGAACAAGCCCGAGGAGCTGGCGATGCTGGCCGGCCTGGACCCGGCCATGCTGGCGCAGATCGGCCCCTTCGACCTGAGCGCCGACCTCGCCGGAACGCCCGAAGACCTCGATGTCAACGCGACGCTGGCCGCGCTCGGCGGCGACTTCGCCGCGGCCGGTCGCCTGACCGGCGGCACGGCGAGCACGCTGAAGCTGACGGCGCAGCACCCCAACGTCGCGCGCCTCGCCGAGGCGCTGGGCCAGCCCGGCGTCGTGCCAGCCGGCTTCGGCGGCATCGACGCCTCCAGCACCGTGGCGCTCAGCAAGGAGAGCGTCACGCTCAGCGACCTCGCGGGCCAGGTGGGTCCGCTCGCGATCAAGCGCGGTTCGCTGACGGCAACGCTGGCCGGACGGCCGCGCATCGATGCCGATCTCGCGACCGGTGTCATCGACCTGGGTGCGCTGACCGGCGGCGGCGGTGACGGCGGCAGCGGTGGCGGCGGCGGTGGCGAGCGCTGGTCGTCGGAATCGCTGGGCCTCGAGGGGCTGCGCGACTTCGACGCCAAGGTGAAGCTCGCGGCCGATGCCATCGTTCAGGGCGAGACGCGCATCGAGAATGCCGTCGTCGACCTGACGCTCGAGAACGGACTGCTCACCATCCAGCAGCTCGAGGGCGTGATGAACGGCGGCCAGCTCTCAGCCACCGGCACGGTGGATGCGCGGCAGACGCCCCGCCTCGATGCGCAGTTCACGCTGAACGGAATGCAGCTCGGCCCCTTCTTCGAGGGCGTCTTCCCGGTCGGCAAGCCAAAGGGTGTGGTCAACGCGACCGGCCAGCTCGGCGGCGATGCCAGCTCCATGGCCTCGCTCATGGCAAGCCTGACCGGCGCGGTCGATGCCGGCGGGCGCTTCAACCTCGACACCGGCGGCGCCGGCGTGCTGGGCGGCCAGGGGCTGCAGGTCGGCGGCCAGGTGCTCACCGACCTCTTGGGCGACCAGGCCAAGCAGCTGGGCCAGATCAAGAACGTGACCGACGGCGCGGCGCTCCTGGTGCAGGCCGTGGCCGACCACGACTCTCCGTTCGTCGCGCAGATCGATCTGCAGGACGGCCGTGCGCAGCTCCAGCAGGTCGAGGTGCAGGGCCGCGGCCTCACCGCCAAGGCGGAGGGCTATGCCGATCTCGCGCCCTGGACCGGGGACATCCTGCTGAACGTCTTCCTGAACGACCGGCCGGACGAGCCCTACTACCAGGAGCACCGCGTCGGCCTCCTGGACGATCCCGACCAGATCGACCGCAGCGGCTTGCTGCTGACCGGTGAGGCACCGGAGGCGCTGCCCGAGGCCGAGGCGCCGACGCCGCTGGAGGAGGCGCTGCCCGAGGAGCTGCAGAGCCTGGTGCCGGAAGGGACCGAAGACCTCACCCAGCAGCTGCCCGAAGAGGCGCAGGACCTGGTCGAGGGCCTGACCGGCGGCGAGGCGACCGAGGCGCCGAGCGACACGACCGGAGAACAGCAGGCCGAGCAACCGGCCGAGCAGGCGACCGAGCCGCAGGCCGAGGAGCAGCAGGCCGAGGAGCCCGCCGAGGAGACAGGGGAGCAGCAGGCGGAGCAACCTGCCGAGGAGACAGAAGAGCAGCAGGCAGAGCAGCCCGCCGAGGAGACAGAAGAGCAGCAGGCGGAGCAGCCTGCAGAGGAGACCCAGGAGCAGCAGGCCGAGCAGCCCGCCGAGGAGACAACCGAGGAGCAGACGCAGGAGCAGCAGGCCGAAGAGGAGCAGCAGGCCGAGCCATTGACGGAACAGCAGGCGGAACAGCCGGCCGAACAGCAGGCGGAACAACCCGCCGAGGAGACGACCGAGCAGCCGGCGGAGACGCAGTCGCTGCAGTCAA
>DATEDK010000059.1:0-2348 GCA_035281685.1 Kiloniellales bacterium
GATGCGCTCGGGGAAGCGCGCGTTGAACGGCGGGAACAGGAGGTCCGGCCGGTCGTCGATGATGAGCTGCTTCAGGTCGACGTTGCCGAGCAGGCCGTCGAGGGCAAAGATGTCCTGCGGGCTGACTTCGAGCTCCTTGACCACGAAGTCGACGAGATCAGGCGCCATGTCCTTCGGGAAGGTGAGGCGAATCACCTGGCCGAGGCGGCGGCGCTTCAGCGCCGTCTCGAACACCCTGACCAGGTCCTCGGCCTCTTCCTCGATCTCGACCTCGCTGTCGCGCAGCACGCGGAAGAAGCCCGTCGTCTTCACCTCGAAGCCGGGGAAGAGCTTGTCGAGGTGCAGGCGCACCACCTGCTCCAGGCGGATGAAGCGGATCGCCTCGCCCGGCAGGCGGATGAACCGTTCGATCTGGTTCGGCATCGGCAGCAGGCCGTTCATCGGCCCGCCCTCCGCCTCCGGCCGGTTCAGCCGGATCACCATGTTGAAGCCAAGGTTCGGGATGAACGGGAAGGGATGCGCCGGATCGACCGCGATCGGCGTCAGCACCGGGAAGATCTCCTCGGTGAAATAGCGCTCGAGCCAGGTCAGCTCGGCCTGCGTCAGCTCGTCGGCGGAAAGCACGGAGAGGCCAGCCGCGCGCAGCTCCTCGCGCAGCAGGCGCCAGCCGTCCTGCTGGCGCTGCATCAGTTGCGCCACGCGGGCGTTGATCGCGGTCAGCTGCTGGGCCGGTGTCAGGCCCTCCTGGCTGGGCGTGGTGACGCCGGCGCGCACCTGGCCCTTCAGGCCGGCGACGCGCACCATGTAGAACTCGTCGAGGTTGGAGGCGGAGATCGAGAGGAAGCGCACGCGCTCGAGCAACGGATGGCGCGCGTTGAACGCCTCGTCCAGCACTCGGTCATTGAACGCCAGCCAGGAGATTTCGCGGTTGATGAAGCGATCCGGACGCAGCTGCTGCGGCGACACGGCCTGCGCCGGTGCTTCGCTCGTTGCCGGCTCTCGCAGCGGACCGGCCAGCTGTCCCTCGGTCACGATCGTCCTCCTCGCCTCTAACCCCTTGACCCGGCGCGCCGGCCGACGAGCCTAGCGAAGGCAGAGGACAGCTTTTATGACAGCGACTGACAAGACGCCGTCACGCGACAGTGGCATAGCAACGAAAGAGCGCCAAGGCCAAGGCGCCGTCCGCTCCTTCCAGTCCACCTGAGGTAACCCGCCGATGCAATTGCTGCTCCTGCGCCACGCGAAATCATCTCGGAAGGACATCGCGGTTTCCGATCACGAACGGCCGCTGAACAAGCGGGGACGCGAAGCGGCCGGCGCGATGGGCCGCTATCTCGCCGCCGAAGCGTTGCTGCCCGACCTGGCCCTGGTGTCGAGCGCCCGTCGGACGCAGGAGAGCTGGGCCCTGTTGGTCGCGCAGTGGCCGGAGCCGCCGCCGTCCAAGGTCCTGCGCGGGCTCTATCTCGCGACTCCGACCCAGATCCTGGCGAACGTTCGCCGCGCGCCGGCGTCGGCCCAGCGCCTCCTGGTGCTGGGCCACAACCCGGGCCTGGAGAGCCTCGCCCGCGCGCTCTCTGGCCCCGACAGCGACCCCGGGGCACTGCGTCGGCTGGAGGAGAAGTATCCGACCGGAGCGGTCGCCTGCTTCGACTGCCCGCTCGAAGACTGGTCGGGCCTGGAGAAGGGCGGCGCCCGGCTCAGGAGCTTCGTCACACCGCGCGTACTGACCGGCGCCGGCGACGACTGAGACTCAATCCTCGATCAACGCGGACAGGCTGTGCTTGGCGCGCTTCCAGCTGCGCCGCAAATGGCCGAGGTCCTGCTCGATGCGCGACGCCTGCCAGCCCTGCACCAGGCCGAGCGCCCGCGCCTCGGAGGGCTTGGTGCCACCCTCCCCCGCCTGCGCCAGCAGCCGCTGGCCGACCGCCGCGTCGTTCAGCGAGCCCAGGCATTCCTGCAGCTCCTTCAAGCCGTCCAGGGCCCCGCGCGACTTCGCCTTCGAAACAAAAGTTCTAAAAAATTCAATCGTATAGCGCAGTTTCTTGCAAGCAATCCGCAACTCGTGGAGCGAGCTCTCGTCGGCATCGTTCCGGTCGCGCCCACGCTTCAGTACGGCGCGCGTGCGCTTGGCGAGCTGATCGACGGCAAAGAGATGGCCGGGCTCTTCGGCAGGGCCGACGAGCTGGCCCGGCTCGGGCGGCCGCTGCCAGGCGCGGTCCTGAATCAGCAGCACCAGGCGCAGCATCAGGCTGGTGAAGCGGCGATCGGCCAGCGCGGCGAGGGCCTCAGCGTGGGCGCGCTCGCGACACTCGTCGACACGATGCACCAGGGCCCGGAGACCCTCGTCC
>DATEDK010000060.1:0-7466 GCA_035281685.1 Kiloniellales bacterium
CGCGAGCGCAGCCGAAAGGTTGCCGCCGGCACTGTCGCCGGCCACCGCCAGGCGCGTCGGATCGATGCCGAGAGCCGCACCGTGCCGGACCACGTGCTGCAGCACGGCCCAGGCGTCCTCGAAGGCCGCGGGGTAGGGATGCTCCGGCGCCAGGCGGTAGTCGACGCTCACCACCACCGCGCCCGCTTCCTGCGCCAGGCCCCAGGCGGTGGTGTCCGAGCTGTCGAGGTCGCCCAGCATGAAGCCGCCGCCGTGCAGGTAGACGATGCCGCCGCGCGGCCCCCTGCCGCCGGCCGGCTGGTAGACCCGGAACGGCACCTGACCTGCCGCAAAGTCGAAGACGCGCATGTCCGCCGGCCGCGGGCTGGCGGTCGCCGCGGCATAGGCGTTCCAGAAGCGCCGATAGGCCGCGACGTCGCTGCCGGGGTCGCCGGCCTGGTCGCGCGCGGCCAGCAGGAATTGCATTTCCGGATGGAGCGGCATGACGCGACTGTAGGGCCGCCGTGCCGCCGGGCAAACCGGGCGGCCGATACCGCCACCACGCACGATCGGGCAGAGTGGGCCGATGGCAGAGCAGCACCACCACGAGCATCGCCACAAGCACGGGCGCGACCACAGCCATCGCCACGGCCAGGGTGCGAACGAGGCCAGCATCGGCATCGCTGCTCTGCTGACCGGCTCATACATGGCGGCAGAGGTTGTCGGCGGCATCCTCTCGGGCTCGCTGGCGCTGATCGCCGATGCGGGCCACATGCTGACCGACTTCGCCAGCCTGTCGCTCGCCTGGATCGGTTTCCGCCTGGCGCGCCGGCCGGCCGATCCCAAGCGCAGCTACGGCTTCGGCCGCTTCTCCGTGCTCGTCGCCTTCGTCAACGGCATCGCGCTCTTCGTGATCGCCGCCTGGATCGCGATCGAGGCCTGGCGGCGCCTGGAGGAACCGGTCGCGGTGCTGGGCGGGTGGATGTTCTGGATCGCGCTCGGCGGACTAGGGGTGAACGTCATCGCCTTCCTGATTCTGCGCCGTGGCGACAGGAGCAATCTGAACATTCGCGCCGCCGCCTTGCATGTCCTGGGCGACCTGCTGGGCTCGGTGGCGGCCATCGCTGCATCGATCGTGATCGTCACCACCGGATGGATGCCGATCGACCCGATCCTCTCCGTGCTGGTGGCTGTCATCATCCTGCGCTCGGCCTACTACGTGGTGCGCGAGAGCAGCCACATCCTGCTCGAGGGCACGCCGCCCGACGTGGACGTCCACGCGATCGGCGGCGATCTCGTCGCCTCGGTCGACGGTGTCGAGGACGTGCACCACCTGCACGTCTGGTCGATCACCGAGGAGCGGCCGATGGCGACGCTGCACGCACGCCTCCGCCCGGGCATGGACTCCGGCGTCGCGATCCTGGCGATCAAGCAGCGCCTGAAGCTCCGCTTCCGCATCGACCACGCCACGGTCGAGGTGGAGTACGGCGCCAGCTGCCCCTCGCCCTGAAGGCGGTTTCAGTCATCCTCCTGGTCGCCGTCTTCGCGCGTCGCGCAGGGCCAGGTCGAGGGCGCGACCATGCCGTCCGGCAGGACCGTGCTCTCGTCGCCGCAGCTGTCCTCGAGCTGATCCTGCGTCAGGCCCTTGGCCTCGCCCAGGTCGGCGCCGCGAAGATCGGCGCGGTAGAAGTCGACGTTCGTCACGTCGGTGCCGTCGAAGCTGGCTCCACGGACGTCGGCGCGCGAGAGATCGCCGCCCGCCAGCGTTGCGCCGGCGAAGTCGGCCCCCTTCAGCACGGCGCGACCGAACTCGGCCTTCTCCAGGCGCCCATGCACGAGCGTTGCCTCGGTGAGATTGGCGCGATGCAGCTCCGCCTTCTCCAGCACGACCTGCGTCAGGTCGGCGCCGGTGAGATTGGCGCGGGTCAGCAGAACCTTCGTGAGGTTGGCCTTGACCAGCAGCGCATCGACCAGCCAGGTGCGCACCATGATGGCGCCGGTGAGGTCGGCGCCGGAGAGGTCCGTCTCCGAGAGATCGCCGTTGGTCAGGTGCGCGCCGACGAGCTTCGCGTTCCGCAGATCGCGATCCTGCAGTTTCACGCCGATCTTCTGGCAGCGCGACCAATCGACGCCGGCATGCGGACTGTCGCTGCAGGCGGCGTCTGCCGGTGCGGCGCCAAAGAGGAGGATCGCGGCGACGAGCGGGATCGGTGCGCGCATGGCTGCAGCTCCTTGCAGGTCGTGCAGGGCAAGGTGGGCAACACCTGTCCCCATTCTATGCGTGAAAGTCGGTGCCCGTCTCAATCGCGATCACAACACCTTCGCGATTGCGATTCGTGCTTTCCAAGCCGCGCGCGAGGGCGCAGGCTAGTCTTGGGAATGGACAGTCGGGGAGCTCCAGGGGCATAGCCACGAGAGGAGTTCACGATGGCCAACTTGAATGCCGGCAAGGGCCCGCAGCGAACCGAGCAGGCCACCGAGGCGGTCGCTCTGGCCCAGCCGTTGGCGGAGGCGGTCGCCGAATGCGGTGAGGCCTACACCAAGGGTTTCGCCGAGATCCAGGACGAGGTCACCCGCTTTGCCCAGGCGCGCATGCAGCGCAACAGCGAGCTTGCCGAGGCCTTGGCGCGCTGCCGCGATATCAACGACATGATGGGATTGCAGCAGGAGTGGCTCAAGGCAGCGAGCCAGGACTACCTGCAGCAGACCGCGCGCATGATGGGCATCGCCAGCCGCATGACGCAGGACTGGATGCAGCCGATGACCAAGCTCTGGGGTAACGGGACCTTCGTGCCCGACCAACCAAGGGCTGCGCCCAAGACCAAAGGCTGAAGGCGTGCTCAGTCGAGCGTGAGGCTGCCTAGAAGGACGCGTACGAGCGCGGTGGGGGGGCCGCCGGCGAGGGCGGGGTGGGCCGAGAGGTCGTCGGCTGCCGTGCCCTCGCTTCCGGTTAGCAGCACTGCCTCGCAACCGGCGGACGCGAGCGCTGCCGGAAGGCTTGCGTCGTAGCTGTCGGCACCGCCGAAGGGCAGCGCCAGGACGTCGACCGTGGCCCAGCCGACCGCCGCCACCGCGGTCCGGCCAAGCATCACCTCCTCGCGCTGCTGCGCCTGCGAAAGCCCGGCGAAGACCGGGTGGGTCAGGCTGTGATTGGCGAGCGTGACGCCGGGCAGCGGGGCGAGACCGGCGAGATCCTCGGCGCGGACCAGAGCCGGGTCGGCGCCGCCCGGTCGGAATCGGTCGAGCAGGGCCATCAGCGCCGGCACGCGACAACGCCCTGGATCCTTGCTGTCGCGATAGAAGCGCTCGGGCCTGATGCCGGAGATGGCGGCGGGGTCCTGCTCGCGGGCGAAGGCGAGAAAGGCCCCGACCTCGTCGCGGTCGATCAGGCTCTGCACCTGCCGGCGCCAGTAGGGCCGCCCTGCGAGCACGCCGCCGATCAGGCACCAGGTGGCCGGGAGCCCGCGTTCCGCCAGGAGCGGCAGAGCGAGCTCCAGGACGCTGCGGTGGTTGTCGTCGAAGGTGATGGCGGCAAGGCCCGCCAGCGGTGCGCCCTCGCGTCGCAGCCGCAGCAGTTCGCCCAGAGGAAGCACGGCATAGCGGGCGGCCAGCCAGTCGAGCTGCCGGGCCAGGGCCTCGCGATCCAAGGCGTCGCGGTAGCCCGTGGTCCGCGCCGTGCCGACGGCGTGGTAAAGCGCGACCAGCGAGGCAGGCCGAGGCACGGGCATCGAGAGGTTCTAGCCGCTGCTGCCGCCGTATGGGAGAAGGAAGCGCAAGAGGGCGGGCTTCGTGACCATCCTGGTGACCGGTGTGGCTGGATTCATCGGCGCGGCCGTGGCCGAGGGGCTGCTGGCGCGGGGCGAGGCCGTGCTCGGGCTCGACAGCCTCAACGCCTACTACGATCCCCGCCTGAAGCGGGACCGCCTGGCGCGCCTGGAGCGGCGGCGGAACTTCCGTTTCCTGCAGCTCGACCTGGCCAAGCGCGGCGCGCTGGCGGCGCTGCAGGGCGAGGACTTCGCGGCCATCCTGCACCTGGCGGCGCAGGCCGGCGTACGCCACTCGCTCAAGGATCCCTGGAGCTACCTGGCCAGCAACGTCGACGCCCATCTGGAGGTGCTCGAGTTCGCCAGGCACCTGCCGCGCCTGAAGCACCTGGTCTATGCCTCCTCCTCCTCGGTCTATGGCGCCAGCACCAAGCTGCCGGCCTCCGAGGACGACCGGGTGCATGATCCGCTCTCGCTTTACGCCGTGACCAAGCGAACCGGCGAACTGATGAGCCGCTGTTACGCCAGGCTCTACGGTCTGCCGCAGACGGGACTCCGCCTCTTCACCGTCTACGGACCCTGGGGCCGGCCCGACATGTCGCCTTTCATCTTCGCCCGAGCCATCCTCGAGGGCCGACCGCTCACACTCTACGACCAGGGCCGGATGCGGCGGGACTACACCGCGATCGATGACGTCGTGCCGGGTGTGCTGGCGGCGCTCGACTGCGTCCCCCAAGCCGACGCGACGGGCGTGCCGCACCGGATCTACAACCTCGGCAGCGACAGCCCGATCGCGGTGAATGATTTCTTGGCCGAGCTCGAGCGTCTCTGCGGCCGCAAGGCGCTGATCGAGCCGGCCGAGGCTTCCGAGGCTGAGCCCGAAAGCACCTGGGCCGATATCGGGGCGGCCCGCCGCGATCTCGGCTTCGCGCCGCGCACGCCCCTGGCAGAGGGCCTCGCCCGCTTCGTCGCCTGGTTCCGCGACTACTACCGCCTCTAGCTTTGCCGCATAATGCCGGCCACGACGGGGGCGACGCCGTCGAGCCGGGAGGATGGAGGCGGATGCAGGCCTGGGCCCTGCTCCTCATATCGCTGGCCTATATCGGCCTGCTCTTTGCCATCGCCTATCTGGGCGACCGCCACCCGAAGGGCTGGCCGGGCCTCTCCGGCAAGCCCATCGTCTACGCCCTGTCGCTGGCGATCTACTGCACCTCCTGGACCTTCTACGGCAGCGTCGGCCGCGCCTCGACCTGGGGCCCCGACTTCATCCTGATCTACGTGGGGCCGATCCTGGTGGTGACGCTGGGCCACCCCATCCTCGAGCGGATGGTGGCGCTGGCGAAGCGGCACAACGTCACCTCGATCGCCGATTTCGTCGGCGCCCGCTACGGCAAGAGCCGCGGCGTGGCGGCGCTGGTCACGCTGATCGCCGCGCTCGGCGTCCTGCCCTACATCGCGTTGCAGCTGAAGGCGATCTCCGCCACCTTCGACGCGCTGGTGGAGTCCGGGCAGCAGGGGGCGACCGACTCCACGCCCGGCTTTCCCGACAGCGCCTTCGTGCTGGCGATCATGCTGGCGGTGTTCACCATCCTCTTCGGCATCCGCGCCGTGCAGGCGACCGAGCAGCACCGCGGCATGATGCTGGCCATCGCCTTCGAGTCGCTGGTGAAGCTGGCGGCGTTCATCGCTGCGGGGTTTTTCGTCTGGACCGTCACGCTCGGCAATCTCGAGGGGCTCCTGGCGAAGCTGGAGACCCATCCGGAGGTAGCGGAACGGCTGCGCGGTTCGGTGGACGCCAACTGGCTGGTGCTGGGGCTGCTGTCGGCCGCCGCCTTTCTCTGCCTGCCGCGCCAATTCCATGTCGCCGTTGTCGAGCACGACCATCCGCAGAACCTCCGCTTGGCGCGCTGGCTCTTTCCGCTCTACCTGATTGCGATCAACCTCTTCGTGATCCCGATCGCTGCGGGCGGTCTGCTGGCGGGGCCGCCCGGCGGCGATCCCGACCTCTTCGTGCTGTCGCTGCCGCTGCGGGAGGGCGCAACGGGTCTCTCGCTGCTGGTCTACATCGGCGGTCTCTCGGCCGCGACCTCGATGGTGATCGTCGCCTGCCTGGCGCTTTCCATCATGATCTCGAACGAACTGGTGGTGCCCTTCCTGCTGGGCGGCCGCCGGCGCGAGGAGCAGGACCTCGGGCGCAAGGTACTGGCCGCCCGGCGGCTTGCGGTCATCGCCATCCTGCTCGCGGCCTACGCCTACAACTCCTCGATCGCCAAGGCGCTGCCGCTGGTCTCGCTCGGGCTCATCTCCTTCGCCGCGGTGGCGCAGGTGGCGCCGGCCCTGCTGCTGGGCCTGTACTGGCGCGGCGCGCACCGCCTCGGCGCGGTCGCCGGACTGATCGCGGGCTTCGCCGTCTGGGCCTACACCCTGCTGCTGCCCTCGATCCTCGGCAACCGCGGCGACATTCTCGCCATGCTCTGGCCGGAGACCGGCGAGGTGCTGACGCCGCTCTCGCAGGGCGTCGTGGCCAGCCTCACCGTCAATCTGCTTTGCCTGGTGTTGGGCTCGCTCCTCGCCCGGGCGCGCCAGCGCGACGTCGACCAGGCGGCGCTTTTCGTCAGCGCCGGGCGGCAGGCCGCGGCCGGACCTGCGCGTGGCCGTGCCGATCTCGCCATCGACGACCTGAAGCCGCTGCTGGCGCGCTTCATCGGCGCCGAGCAGGCTGAGCGCGCCTTTGCCGGGCACTCGGAAGGCGCTGCCGCTGCCGCCCACGCCGAGCGGCTCCTGTCGGGAGTGATCGGCGCCGCCTCGGCGCGCATCGTGCTGGCGTCGATCGATCCGGCGGCCAAGGTCTCGCGGCGCCGTGCCCGCGCGCTGCTCGACGAGGCGGGCGAAGCCATCGTGCAGAACTTCGAGCTGCTGCGCACGACGCTCGACCACGTCAGCCAGGGCATCGGGGTGTTCGACGGGGAGGGCCGGCTTGCCACTTGGAACGACCGCTTCTTCCAGCTCCTGCGCCTGCCGCCGGCTCTGGCGGTGGTCGGCCAGCCCGGCCAGCGCCTGGCCGAGGCCGCCCCGAGCGAGGTGGCACCGCTGCTGGCCGCCCAAGGGGGCGATGGGGGCGAAGCACAGCCGCGCGTCAGCGAGGCGGACTTCGCCGACGGCGCCGCGCTCGAGCTCCGCCTCGATCCGCTGCCGGGCGGCGGCCTCTCGCTCACCGTCACCGACGTAACCGAGCGCCGGCGTGCCGAGATGGCGCTGCGTCAAGCCAAGGAGACGCTGGAGAAGAGCGTTGCCGAGCGCACCGCGGACCTGACCAAGCTCGTGGGTGAGCTCGACCGCGCGCGTGGCGCGGCAGAGGCGGCCAACCTCGGCAAGACGCGGTTCATCGCCGCCGCCAGTCACGACCTGTTGCAGCCCTTGCACGCGACCCGTCTCTTCACCTCGGCGCTGGTCGAGCGGCACCGCGACGAGCCGCTGGTCGCGAAGATCGACCAAGGGCTGAACGCGGTCGAGGCACTCTTGGACACGCTGCTCGACATCTCGCGACTGGACAGCGGTCAGTGGAAGGCAGAGCCCAGGCCGATGCGCCTGCAGCCGCTGATCGAATCGCTCGCCGCCGCGCTGGCGCCGCTGGCGGCGCGCCGCGGTATCGAGGTGGTCGTCGCGCCGACGTCGCTCTCCGTCGAGAGCGATCCGCAGCTCCTGCGCCGCGTGCTGCAGAAC